>CABUMZ010000025.1 GCA_902492825.1 uncultured Collinsella sp. | reverse complement strand
CTGTCGGTGCCAAAACATCGACATTGCCATGATCCAGACCTGCTAAAAGATAGTCGTTGGGGACGTTCTTGTTTGACTGGTCATTTAAGAACGTCCCCAACGACTACGTAGCATGAGAGTGGATAATCTCCCGGTATGAGCCCATATTCATGCTCAAGGTGGGAGATTATCCACTCTCGTTTCGTTTGTTGATTTCGATGCCTACATTTGTAGGAACAGTTCGTGGAGGCGGGTGTCTTCGTCGAGTTCGGGGTGGAAGGTTACGCCGAGCTGGTTGCCCTGGCGCGCGGCGACGATACGGCCGTCGACTTTCGCTAAGGCCTTTGCGTCGCCGTGGACCTCGACGATGCGGGGCGCGCGGATAAACGTCAGTGGCACTTCACCGTCGATGCCGGCTAGCTGCCCCTTGGTTCGAAAGCTGCCGAGCTGCCTGCCGTAGGCATTGCGCTCGACAAGTACATCCATGGTTGCCAAACGCGGCGTGCCCTTATCGTCATGGGCGGCAAGGTCGTGAGCCAGCAGAATTAGGCCGGCACAGGTGCCCAGGACGGGCATGCCTTCAGAGATGCGGGCACGAAGCTCCTCGAGCATGCCCAACTCATCAAGCAGCTTCCCTTGAACGGTAGACTCGCCGCCGGGAAGTACCAGACGGTCAAAGTCCTGCTTCAAATCAGCCGCCTGCCTCAGCTCAATACAGTGTACGCCCAGCTCGGATAGTCTTGTCTCGTGCTCGACAAAAGCGCCTTGGACCGCCAGCACGGCGACCGTCTGGTCTGCATAATCGCTCATGTGCGATCCTTTCTGCTGGACTAGCGCCCGCGCTCTTCCATGATAATCTCGATCTCGTCGGCGTTGATGCCCACCATGGCCTCGCCCAGGTCCTCCGAAAGCTCGGCGATGAGCTTGGCATCGGTGAAGTTTGCCACGGCCTTGACGATGGCGGCTGCGCGCTTGGCGGGGTCGCCGCTCTTAAAGATGCCCGAGCCGACAAAGACGCCTTCGGCGCCCAGCTGCATCATCAGCGCGGCGTCGGCGGGGGTCGCTACGCCGCCGGCGGCAAAGTTCACAACGGGAAGCTTGCCCGTGGCATGGACCTCGCGCACCAGCTCGACCGGAACCTGCAGTTGCTTGGCTGCCTCAAAGAGCTCGTCGTTGCGCAGGGCAACAACGTCACGGATCTGCTTTTGGATCTTGCGCATGTGACGCACGGCCTGAACGACGTCGCCCGTACCCGGCTCACCCTTGGTGCGAATCATCGTGGCGCCTTCGGCAACACGGCGCAGCGCCTCGCCCAGATCACGGGCGCCGCAGACAAACGGCACGTCAAACTGGGTCTTGTCGATGTGATAGACGTCATCGGCAGGGGAGAGAACCTCGGACTCGTCGATGTAGTCGATCTCGATGGCCTGCAGGACCTGCGCCTCGACGATGTGACCGATGCGGCACTTGGCCATGACGGGGATGGAGACGGCCTCCTGGATGCCCTTGATCATCTTGGGGTCGCTCATGCGCGAGACGCCGCCTGCGGCACGGATGTCGGCCGGGATGCGCTCGAGGGCCATGACGGCGCAGGCGCCTGCCTCCTCGGCGATGCGTGCCTGCTCGGGCGTGGTAACGTCCATGATGACGCCGCCCTTGAGCATCTGCGCGAGCTCGCGATTGAGTTTGACGCGGTCGGCCTTGCTGTTCTGTTCTGCCATGGTTGCTCCCTTGGTTGGCATGTGCATTGCTTGACGGAACATCCTATCGGGGAGCTGGGTATGACAAAATACTCAGTTTTCGAGATAATTACAAGGTCAGACTAATACCAGATTGAATGACTTAATAAGGTCAGGTGATAGGCTCATGCTTGACTACAATTTGGAAAAACGCGGCGAAGCATCGCTCTATGAGTATGTTTACCAGCAAATTCGAGATGATATCGTAGCTGGACGCATTGTGGCGGGGGAGCATTTGCCGTCTAAGCGCGCCTTTGCCAGTCATCTGGGAATCAGTGTTATTACCATCGAGAATGCATATAGCCAGTTACTCGCTGAGGGCTATATTTGCTCAATACCACGTCGTGGCTACTACGCTTGCGAGCTTCCGGATGCACCGGTTTTGGCTTCGGCTGCGGAGGGCATCGACCGAGATGCCGTCTCTGTGGGCCCCAGCGTGCATGATGTCAACGGACAGGTCGAGCGATTCGATGCGCTTTCTCCTTCTGCTTTGGAGGCGGCGCGGCTTTGGCAAAGCGCGCTACGGGCGACGCTGGCATCCGAAGACGAGCGCGAAATCTTTTCGCCCGCACCGGCGCAGGGCACTGCTCGGCTGCGACGCGCAATTGCTCACCATCTGCACGGGACAAGGGGTATGAATGTCGACCCCAACAACATCGTTATCGGTGCGGGCGCCCAGCTGCTCGATACCATGTTGGTTCAGTTGCTTGGCGCGGACAAGGTGTATGCGGTTGAGGATCCGGGCTATTTGCGTCTGACGCGTATCTATCAGGCTATGGGCTGCCAAGTTCGACATATCCCGTTGGATGATGAGGGCGTGGACTTGAGCACTCTGCAGAAAAGCGGGACCGATGTCCTTCACCTGATGCCGTCCCATCAGTATCCGACCGGCCTTGTGACGAGCATTGCGCGTCGCTATGCGCTTCTGAGCTGGGCCGCCGAGCGACCAGGTCGGTATCTCATCGAAGATGACTTTGATTGTGAGTTTCGCCTTGCCGGGAAGCCGATTCCCGCGCTCGCGTCGATTGATGCCGCCCAGTCGGTTATCTACACCAACACGTTTTCGAAGAGCCTTTCATCGGCGTTGCGTCTAGCGTACATGGTGCTGCCCGATGAGCTAATGGAGCGGTTTAGGCGCAACCTTGGTTTCTACGCCTCGTCGGTGAGCTCTGTTGACCAGGTCGCTTTGGCGCGTTTGCTGGAATCTGGTGATTACGAGCGACATGTGAACCGCGTGCGCGTTCGTGCTCGCGAGGCGCGTGATGGCCTGACCTCGCTTGTACGGAAAGCGTTTCCGGCAGGGGAGGTCTCGATCGAACACGCAGACGCGGGCCTTTACTGCACTGTGGTTGCGGAGTGCGAAGCGGGCGGAAGCTCTTTTGCGCAGGCCCTCACGCGCTCGAGTATCCCTTTTGTCGATATCAGTGACTGTTATTGGTGTGCCGATGGCGCATCTGTCCCTAAAAACTCAACTCAAATTCTTGTCCAGTATGACGATTTGAGTCCAAAATTGCTTAATACCTTGGAATTGCAGCTAATGGGGGGTGCTCTGCAATCTAAGTGAGTAGACTTTTGGCGTGATGGCGAGCGGGTAGTTTTGTACCAAGCTATCTACCTGCGGTTTTGAAAAGCAGGATGACCGGCCTGCTCGGGATGTTCAAAAAAGTCTACTCACTTGCCGCGCAAAGCTCCTGCATGAGAAAAAAATGGGGTTTTCAACAGGGCTTCGTCCAGCTCTCGGCAAGCTTTTGGCCAGTTGGGGAGGGCTGTTGAAAACTTGGCAGTCCGTTCGGCGCCATTTTTGGTGCGTTCGCGCCAATGCGTGACTGACTGGGTTGAAATTCGTGTTCTCCTGTGCCTATGAAGGATCTACTTTGTGACATATCGGCTTTTAGGTACTGGCGTTTGCCTCCTCAAGTCCGCGCTTTGTGTCCGCCGCTTCCACGACCGGAAGAAGACCGGCAGCGATATGATCTTGCCCGCAACCCGACGGCTGCGGTCGCGCTCGGATTTCCGTTGTATACATTGGTTCGGACGAGAAACAAACGGACTTGTCCTGCCAGCATTAGGCAGCGGCTGTTTCTTGGTGAGCTCCCCAGGGAATCCGTGCTGGAAACGGAGCATGGGTTTTTGGTTACGTCTCCTCTACTGACGACATTCATCATGTCGCGGCGTCTGACGGATCTTCAGCTTCTTTTGGTATTGGCGGAGATGTGTGGCTTGTTTGCGGTGTGTGCCCTGCCGGCGGCACTTGAGGCGGAGCTTTCGCATGCAATTGATTCGGGCGCGATTTCGACAACGTTCGGTTGGGTGCGCTGCCCGTCCGAGGACGGCACCGCCTCAAATTTATGGCGTCGAGACGCTTTGGTTTTGGGCGGAGACCTTGACCGTTTTTGTTCAGATGTTTGCGGGATGCGTTACGGCAATAGATTTATAGCGGTATCGCAACTCGTTCCATTGGGTGCCGCGTCGCCTTTTGAGGTCGAGGCGTATTTGTTGCTTGGACTGCCGCGAGCCCTGGGAGGCGAAAGTTTTTGCGGCATAGAGCTTAATGTTGAAGTGATGCTAAGCACAAGTGCTCGAGCGATTGTGGGAAAGTCCCGTGTATATATCGACCTACTTCTTTCTTCGCCGGACGGCAGGCGACAGGTGGCCATTGAATGTCAGGGAAAGGCCTCGCACGGACGCGCAGGGGATGGCTTGCGTGACGCTGACCGCATGACGGCCCTTCAGGCCATGGGCTACGATGTGCTTCTCCTGACACACAGACAGATATCGGATGAGGATAGATTCCGCGCGATCGTTAAGGCCATATGCAGGATGCTCGATGCTGAATATCGTGATAAAAGCTCGGATGAGCAAAGGGCTGAGACATTACTCCGGTCTGAACTATTCGTTGACTGGACAAAATTGGGAGTAATTGACGGAAAGATGCCCGTTAGACACAAAATGGCTCGATCGTGGACGGCTGCGAATCTAAGTGAGTAGACTTTTGGCACTTTGGCGACTAGGTCGTTTTGCAACAAGGCATTTACCTGCGGCTTTATAAAGTGATATGGATGGTCTGCTCGGCAAGTTCCAAAAAGTCTACTCACTTAGTTTTTGACGAGAAGCCGATGCCGAAGACGGTCCTATTTCAGGGCGTTAACAAGTTCGTGAGGCACGAAAAAGGCCCGAACCAATACGGTCCGGGCCTCATCGAGCTTGAGGTTATGTCTCAGGCGGTTGGCTTAGCCAAAGTAGCGCTTGAGCAGGCCGGCGAAAGCCTTGCCGTGGCGGGCCTCGTCGCGAGCCATCTCGTGCACGGTGTCGTGGATGGCATCGAGGCCGGCGGCCTTGGCACGCTTGGCAAGATCGGTCTTGCCGGCGGTGGCGCCGTTCTCGGCCTCAACGCGCATCTCGAGGTTCTTCTTGGTGGAGTCGGTCACGACCTCGCCCAGGAGCTCGGCGAACTTGGCGGCATGCTCGGCCTCCTCGTGGGCAGCCTTCTCCCAGTACAGGCCGATCTCGGGATAACCCTCGCGATGGGCGACGCGAGCCATGGCCAGGTACATACCGACCTCGGAGCACTCGCCCTCAAAGTTGGCGCGCAGGTCGGCAACGATGTCCTCAGAGACACCCTCCATCTTGGCGACGCCCACGACGTGCTCGGCGGCCCACTCGAGCTGGCCCTCCTCCTGCTTCAGGAAACGAGAACCGGGAACGCCGCACTGGGGGCACTTAAAATCCTCGGGCAGCTGGTCGCCGTCGAACTCTTCCACATAACCGCAAACGGGGCAAACAAACTTCATGATTCGATCCTTTCGATCGATGGCGATTGCGCGCTCGTCCGGTCCCGTAAGGGCCCTCTCCGGACGTGCGTCTTGACGAGTTCTATTATCCATAAATGCAACCAAATGTGAAGCCTATTAGGAATGATTTTTAATAAAACAATTTTGAGATATGAAGATGTTGATTGATTAACGATTGGCAGGCCGTCTTTGACCGCCGCTGAGTACAATCGGGCGAGCAAATGTTGACCTATCAACAAATGAAGGAGTTTCCTTTATGCATCTAGCCCGTCGTGCCTGGTGCCGAACATATCAGACGGTTTTTCGCATTGCATTGCCGATCCTGCCCTATACCGAGCCGCGCATTCTGGAGCATGCCGAGGATGTGCCAGCGGTGCTTCAAAAGCGCTCGATCCAGAAGGTCCTTATCGTGACAGACCCTGGTATTGCACGTTTGGGGCTCACGGCATCACTCGAGCGTGCGCTTACGGCTCAGGGGATTGGCGTTACGGTCTATGCCGAAACGCGTGCAAACCCCACGGTTTCAAACGTGGAAGAAGCGGCGTCCCTGTATCGAGAGAGCGCCTGCCAGGCCATTATCGGCTTTGGCGGTGGCTCGGCCATGGACTGTGCCAAGGGCGTGGGCGCACGCATTGCGCAGCCAAACAAGCCCATCAACAAGATGCGCGGCCTGCTGCGGATTCATCGTCGCCTGCCGCTGCTCATCGCCGTTCCCACTACCGCCGGTACGGGAAGCGAAGCCACGCTTGCGGCGGTAATTACCGATGACGGGACGCACTACAAATACCCCATTAACGACTTTGTGCTCATCCCGCGTTTTGCAGTCCACGACCCCGAGTTTACGTGCGGCTTGCCCGCTTCCATTACGGGGCAGACGGGCATGGACGCCCTGACGCATGCCGTCGAGGCCTTTATCGGGCGAAGCACTACGCCCTATACGCGCAAGATGGCGCGACAGGCGGTGCAGCTTATCCACGACAATTTGCTCGAGGCCTATGAGCATGGTGACGACATGTGCGCTCGTCGCAATATGCTTTTGGCGGCGTATAAGGCGGGCGTTGCGTTTACCCGCTCCTATGTCGGATATGTGCATGCCATCGCGCACAGTTTGGGCGGCCGATACGGAATTCCGCACGGTTTGGCCAACGCGATCATCCTGCCGCACATGCTTCGCGCTTATGGTGACGCCGCCGCCCCCAAGCTTGCCGATCTTGCTCGCATGGCGGGCATTGCGCCGGCTACCGCGCAGGATAGTCTTGCGGCCGAGGCCTTTATCGATTGGGTCGACCGCATGAACGAGGCCCTGGGAATCCCCAAATATGTCTTGGGCATTCGCCGCTCTGACATTCCCGAGATGGCGGCGCATGCCGATGCCGAGGCCAATCCGCTATACCCCGTTCCGCTTCTAATGGACCGCTTGGAGCTCGAGCATATGTACGAAGTCGTTGCAGGTGGTATGTTTGAGGACGAGAATTAGGAGGGTCCATGAACACCGAGGAAATTGCGCGCATCGTCGGCGATCAGCGCGCCTACTTTAAGACGCACGCCACGTTTGATGTCGATGCTCGACGTCGCGCGCTCGTGAGTTTACGCGATGCGGTGCGGGCCCACGAGGCCGATATCGCCCATGCGCTCAAGACCGATTTGGGGAAGTCGCATGACGAGGCCTATATGTGCGAGATTGGTACGTCGCTTTCCGAGATTCGACATCAGATCGCTCACGTGGCTCGGTGGAGTCGTCCGCGCCTGCGTCCGTGCGATCTCGCTAACGCCGTGAGCGTGTGCAAAACGCAAGCCGTGCCCTATGGCGTCACACTCATCATGGCTCCGTGGAACTACCCGTTTTTGCTAACACTCGAGCCGCTCGCCGGCGCCCTTGCCGCGGGCAATACCGTGGTCATCAAGCCGAGTGCCTATGCTCCGGCATCGAGCGCGGTGCTCAAGCAAATCTGTGAAGAGGCATTTGATCCGTGCCTGGTGACGGTTGTCGAGGGCGGGCGTGCCGAGAACGAGGCGCTGCTCGATGAGTGCTGGGACAAAATCTTCTTTACCGGAAGCGTTCCGGTCGGCAAGCTCGTCATGGAGCGCGCAAGTAAAAACCTTACGCCCGTGACGCTTGAACTGGGCGGAAAGAGTCCCTGCATCGTGGATGCGACGGCAAACTTGAAGGTCGCGGCACGGCGTATCGCCTTTGGTAAATGGCTCAACGTGGGGCAGACCTGCGTGGCGCCCGACTACCTGCTGGTCGATACGCGCGTGCACGATGAGCTGTTGGGCCTCATCAAGGAGGAGGTCCGTCGCATGTTTGGCGAGCACCCGCTCGACAACGAGGACTACGGTCATATTGTCAACGCCAAGCATTTCGCGCGCGTGCGCGGGCTGATCGACCCCGATAAGGTTGTGCTGGGAGGAACGGCGCGCGAGTCGTCGCTCAAGATTGAGCCGACGATCCTAGACGACGTGGCGCCTGAGGACGCCGTGATGCAGGAGGAAATCTTCGGCCCCATCTTGCCGGTGCTGACGTTTGAGAGCCTAGACGAGGCCGAGGCGTTCATCACGAATCGTCCGACGCCGCTGGCCCTGTATATCTTTAGCCAGGATCGCGCGGTTCAGCAGCGCTTTGTGCGTTACGTGCCCTTTGGCGGCGGCTGTGTTAACGACACCATCATGCATCTGGCTACGAGCCATATGGGCTTTGGCGGCATGGGTGCGAGCGGTATGGGGCAGTACCATGGCCGCGAGAGCTTCGATACGTTTAGCCACAAGAAGAGCATCGTGAACAAGGCAACGTGGCTGGACGTGCCGTTTCGGTATGCGCCCTACGCAAGCTGGAAGCACAAGTTCGTGCGCATGTTTGTACACTAGAAAAGAGCGCGGGTAATACGAACAAGTGTTCCTATTACCCGCATTTTGCGTTAGACTACTGCTATGGAGCACGGATGGGCCAACTCCCTTTAGAAGGGATTTGGTATGAACGTAAGCGATGTTATTTCGTTATTGGCGTTGTTAATCGCGGCTATCGAACTCGGCCTGTTTATCGGCCGAATGAAATAGCCGCCCCCGCGTAAGCGAAGACGGCCACTTCTCACGATGAAAACGTGTATTGGAGTTGGCAAGACCCGCGGCAACGGGTGCCATCCGTGTTCCTATCTTATCTGCAAGCGCTCTGCCATGCAAGCGTTGCGGCAAGCGATTGAAAGGTGCGAGCGGGTGAAATGTTGTCCGCACGGGCCCGTAGACTTCTCAATAAGGTTAAGCGCCGGTTTATCCGGCCGTTAGAGGAGTTGCCATGTACGAGCCTTCACGTGTTCTTCTGTCATTTCATATCGCAGGATTTCAATATGCCGACGGCGCTTTGGTCCTAGGCGATATTAAAGCGGGCGATAAACTGACGCTGTGCGCCGAGCGCGATAATCCCCATGATCCCGAGGCGGTTGCGATCTACTATGGCAACACCAAGCTTGGCTATGTTCCGGGAAACGAGGTCGGCCCACTGTCCTTGATGATGTATTACGGCCACGAGGACGTATTTGAGGCGCGCGTGCAGCAGGTTGCCCCCGAGCGTAGCCCGTGGCACCAGGTGCGCGTTGGCCTCTATGTGGTGGATGCTCGCTAGTCGGCATGGAGGCGGCCATGTTTGATGACGACCAGTTCGATCTGACAGACGATCCGTTTGAGTGGGATATGCTACTCGATGACGATGAGTTGGAGCGGGATCGTAAGAAGCGACAGGACAAGAAAACTCAGGGTGACGCGTCGAAAAAGAAAGACAAACGCCGCCGAGGCCTGTTCGGCGGGCTCTTTGGCTAACCGTCGCGCCAAAGCGTTTGTATACTAGGCACGTGTTAGACGCGTTGCGAAATGAGGACACAGACGATGATGTGGTTTACCGCCGACCTGCACCTGGGCGATACGAATATCTTGCACGACATGGACCGGCCGTTTGATTCGGTCGAGGAGATGAACCGCAAGGTCATCGATGCCATCAATGAGTGCGTGGCGGCGGACGACCGTCTCTATATTCTGGGAGACTTTACGTATCGCTTGCCCATGGCGGAGGCGGTGCGCCTGCGCGAGCGTATTGCCTGCCAAAACGTGACGCTCATCCGTGGTAACCATGACGGCGACTGGGAAGACCCCGATGTACCGCAGATTTGGGATGACGTACGCGATTACCTGGAGATTGCCCCCGGCTATGCCAAGGGACATCGCCTGGTTATGAGTCACTACCCTATGCTCAGCTGGAATGGCAAGGCGCGTGGTGCCATCATGCTGCACGGGCATATCCACAGCAGGGGAGACCGCACCAACGCGCGCAACCGCGATCGCGAGCGCCCTATCTTTCGCTACGATGTCGGCCTCGACGCCAACGACTACAAGCCCGTAAGCCGAGACCAAATCCTCGGCTTCTTTGGACTGTAATTCTTGAACCACTGCACAAACCGCGACAAAGGGGACAGGCACCTTTGTGGTGGTTCTGGCGCCGTTGCCATTATGGCAGCGGCGCCTTTTTTGTCCGTGCGACGCGGTAGAGTGTAGGCGGTCGAAATTTGCGTCCATCGAGGAGCTGCTATGAACGAGATTAAGTGCCCGCATTGCGGCGAAGTATTTAAGGTCGATGCGTCCGGCTATGCGGACATCGTCAAGCAAGTGCGCGATGCCGAGTTTTCGCGCGATCTGGATGAGCGTGTGAAGGCAGTCCAGCGCGAGGGCGAGCAGGCGCTGGAGCTTGAGCGCTCGCGTTCGACGGCTGCTTTGCAGGAGGCGGAGTCTCAGCGCAACGCTCAGCTTGTCGAGCAGAAGAACGCTGCAGCTCAACAGCTGGCACAAGAGGTCGCCAAGCGCGATGCTGAGCTTGCCGAACTGCGCGCCAAGCTCGAGGGCGCTGCCGCAGAGCGCGAGAGCGCAAGCCAGCGTGCGGCGGTTGAAGCCCGTGCCGACGCTCAAAAGGAGAACGCCAAGCTTCAGCGCGAGATCGACAATTTGCGCGCGCAGCTGGGACGCAAGGATGACGAAGCCAAGCTCGTCGAGTCGGCGGCGCGTAACGCTGCTCAAAACGATTTAGCCGCACGCGATGCGCAGATTGCCGAATTGCAGGCAAAGCTCTCCGCGGCGGATAAAGCCCAGGAGATGGCGCTTGCCGCCGCTGCGGCTGAGTCGAAACGCGAACTCGATGCCGCTCGCAGCGAGGCCGAGCGCGCGCTTGCTGACTATCGAGTGAAGGTACAGGAGAAGTTTTCCGCCGCAAAGACTCAGTCCATGCGCGAGGCCGAGGGCCTTCGTGCACAGCTTCGTGAGCAAGAACTTTCTGCAAAAATGGAGCTATCGAAGGCGGTCGCCGCGGCGGAGCGAGAGCGCGATGAGGCACGTGCCAAGCTGACGAGCGAGCTGGCGGTGCGCGATTCTCGCGAGGAGCAAGCCAAGGCGGCACACGAGCTCGAGCTTGCACAGGCCAAGCGCGCGAGCGATGACCTGATTCGCTACAAGGATGAAGAGATTGAGCGCCTTAAGGACATGAAGGTCCGCCTGTCCACCAAGATGGTGGGTGAGTCGCTCGAGCAGCACTGCGAGACCGAGTTTAACCGCCTACGCATGACGGCGTTTCCCAACGCGTACTTCGAGAAAGACAACGATGCGTCCGAGGGTACCAAGGGCGACTTTATCTTCCGCGAGTGCGATGCGAGCGGCAACGAGGTCATTTCGATTATGTTCGAGATGAAAAACGAGAACGACGAGACCGCGACCAAGCACAAAAACGAGGACTTCTTTAAGAAGCTCGATCACGATCGTCGCCAGAAAGGCTGTGAGTACGCGGTGCTCTGCACGCTACTCGAGCCTGAGAGCGAGCTCTATAACGCGGGAATCGTGGACGTGAGCTATCGCTACGAGAAGATGTACGTGATTCGCCCACAGTTTTTCATTCCCATGATTACACTTCTTCGCAACGCCGCCATGGGTTCGCTGCGCTATAAGCAGGAGCTGGCGGAGTACAAACAGCAGAATATCGACGTCACGAACTTCGAAGCCAAGATGGAAAAGTTCAAGGACGGCTTCTCGCGCAACTACAACCTGGCGAGCAAGCAGTTCGAGTCGGCGATCAAGGAGATCGATGCCGCCATTAAGCAGCTCGAGAAGACCAAGGACGACCTGCGTCGCAGTACCGAGAATCTGCGTCTGGCCCACAATAAGGCCGATGAGCTCACCATTCGAAAGCTTACGTGGGGCAACAAGACCATGAAGGCCGCCTTTGACGAGGCGCGCGGGGCTGCGCCAGAGACAAACGATGAGCCAGCCGAGGCGGATTCGTATGAGGTCGAGGACGCCGAGTAGGGGATAGCGTATCGCGCAAAAAGCGGGGCCGCTGGCGATGTTGCCAGCGGCCCCGCTTCGTTTCGTTCCATTGTGCCCGGTTAGTCTTCGAGCAGGTCCTCGATAAAGCCGACGCGGTAGTTTTTGAGGATGACCTCGCCGCCGTCCTGCGTGGCGTCCAGATCGACATCGCCCATGATGCCAAAGTCGTGGTCGCCGTCCTCGTCGGCAAAGATCTGGTGCACGTGCCATACGTGCGCGGTCTTCTCGTCGGACTCGTCGATGGAAAACATCGCGGCGCTGCGGGCGTCTCCGTCGGTGAGGATTTCCTCGTGCTGCTCATGGTAGGCATCGAGCGCCTTTTGCCAACGGATCTCGCTCATGCCCCAGTCCTCGTCGAGCTCGCCCAGATCGCGCACGTGTCCACGGGCTGCAAGGGCCACGCGGCGGAAGAGTGCATTGCGCACCAACAGCGTGCAGCCGCGACGGTCCGCAACGACCTCGTTGATGCCCTGCGGCGGTGCGGCGTCGAGTGCAGCGGGGTTGCCGGCGTTCTCCCACTCGTCCACCAGACTCGAGTCGACCGAGCGCACCACAAAGCCGAGCCACGAAATGATGTCGCGCAGGCGCTCATCGCGTTTCTCAATGGGCACGGTGCGATCGAGGGAACGGTAGGCCTCGGCTAGGTAGCGCAGCAGGATGCCCTCGGAGCGGGCGATGCCGAGCTTTTGGATATAGCCCTTAAAATCGCTCGCGCTCTCCAGCATGTCGCGCAGGACGCTCTTGGGCGAGAGCTGGTAGTCGTTGGCCCAGGGCACTTCCTGGCAGTACTTGTCGAAGGCGGCATCGAGCAAGTCCTCGAGCGGCTTTTCGTAGGTGACATCCTGGATGCGCTCCAGGCGTTCCTCATATTCGACGCCGTCAGCCTTCATTTCGGCCATCGCGCGGTCGCGCGCGGCGCGCTCCTGTGCGCGCAATACCTGCTTGGGGTCCTCGAGCGTAGCCTCGACCATCGAGATGAGATCCATGGTATAGGTCTCACTCTCGGGGTCGAGCAGCTCCAGCGCGGCAAGCAAAAACGGCGAGAGCGGCTGGTCGAGCGCAAAGTCCTCGGGCAGGTCGACCGTCAGCGCGTAGTCGATGTCCGGCGCGGCGTCAGCCGGAGCGTCGGGTGCGGGCGGCACCTCGGTGCGTACGACGACGCCGGAGTCGATGAGCGTGGCGAAGATCTCGTCGGCACGAACCTCGAGCTTAGCCTTTTCCTCGGGAGTCTGCAGGCTCGTCTCGATGAGGTCGTGTACGCGGGCTCGGGCATCGCCGCCCTGCTCGACCACGCTAATCACCATGGAGTGTGTGATGCGAAGGCGCGGCTTGAGCGTTTCGGGCTGCGTCTCGATCAGGCGCTCAAAGGTCTGCTTGTTCCAGGTGACAAAGCCCTCGGGGGCCTTCTTCTTTTTAATCTTGCGGAGCTTCTTGGGGTCGTCGCCCGCCTTGGCCATGAGTTTGGCGTTCTCGATCTCGTGCTCCGGGGCCTCGGCAATGACCATGCCCTCGGTATCGAAGCCCGAGCGGCCGGCGCGACCAGCGATCTGATGGAACTCACGGGCGCGCAGGCGACGCATCTTGTAGCCGTCGAACTTGGTGAGCGCGGTGAGGACCACGGTGTGGATGGGTACGTTGATGCCGACGCCGAGTGTATCGGTACCGCAGATGACGGGTAGCAGACCCTGTTGCGCCAAGCGCTCGACCAGCAGGCGATAGCGCGGCAACATGCCAGCATGGTGCACGCCGACGCCGCATCCAAGTAGACGCTTGAGAATCTTGCCAAAGGCCGTCGAGAAGCTCGTGCCCTTGGCTGCCTCCTTGATGGCCTCGCGCTGCTCCTTGCTGGCAATGCCAAAGTTGGCGAGCGACTGCGCCGTCGCAAGTGCGGCGTCCTGGCTAAAGTGCACGATATAGAGCGGAGCCTCGCCGCGGCGCATCGCGAGCTCTACGGTTCCCTCGAGCGACGTCGTGACGTAGTCGTAGCTCAGCGGTACGGGGCGCGGGGCATCGACGACCAGGTCGCAGGCGGCACCAGTGTGCTCCTCGAGCGAGGCGGCAATCGCGGTAACATCGCCGAGCGTGGCGCTCATGAGCATAAATTGCGTATGGGGCAGCGTGAGCAGCGGCACCTGCCATGCCCAGCCACGGTCGGGGTCGGCAAAGTAATGGAATTCATCCATGGCGACGCAGCCCACGTCGGCGTCCTCGCCTTCGCGCAGGGCGTCGTTGGCGAGGATCTCTGCCGTGCAGCAGATGACGGGCGCCTTGGTGTTGATATGCGTGTCACCGGTGATCATGCCGACGTTATCGCGGCCGAGCACCTGCACAAGGTCGAAAAACTTCTCACTGACCAGAGCCTTGATAGGAGCCGTGTAGTAGCAGCGCTTGCCCTGCGCCATGCCCATAAAGAGCATGCCCAGCGCGACGAGCGATTTACCCGATCCGGTCGGTGTTCCCAAAATGACGTGATCGCCGGCAGCCAGGTCCATGAGGGCTTCTTCTTGGTGGTCCCACAGCTCAATGCCGCGGTCGCTCGTCCATTCGAAGAAACGTTCGAAGGCCTGGTCGGGCGTGAGCCACGGCTCGGGCTCGCTGCCGTCCTCGGGCTCCCACCAGGTGGGGGAGAGCGCGCCGAGCGAGCCGAATTCGGCTTCGGTTCCCGTGCCGCCCGAGAACGAGCTGGCGGCGCCGGCGCCGGAGACGGTGCTGACGGCGGTATCTGTCGTGGTCTGTGCCATGTGGTTTGCTTTCTCTCGCGTTTGTCCGCTATCCATTATGGCGTAGCGTCGGCGCGGGGCGCCAGCGCGAGAGATAATGCAGGAAATGGGCGTTCTGCCCAGCCGTTTGGTGCGGTCGCCAGCTAAGTGAGTAGACTTTTTGCAATATCGCGAGCACATGGCTTTTGTGCAAGGGCTCTACCTGCGGTTTTAGTTTTCGTTATGTGGGCTGCGCTTGGCTATTGCAAAAAAGTCTACTCACTTAGGTTTGAGGGTCGTTTGCTGGCGCCTATTTGCGCTTGTTTGCCGACGCTGCGACCATAAGAAGCCCCTAGGACTCCTGCGGTAAGCGCTTCTTGCCCTTGCGGGCGCGGTTTCTAAAGTTCTCGACTGCCTCTTCCATGCCAAGAGGTACATAGGTGAGTTCATCGAGGTTTTCGGGCAGGTAGCAGGCAAGGCTTTGCTCCTGTGCTCGGCCTGCTGCGAGCTGTTCATCGCTGGGCAGCGCGCCGGGTGTGGCGCAAATGCCATAGACGGCGGCACCCATCTCGCGCGTGCGGCGCTCGTATTCGGTCTCGGGATGCTCGGGATGGTCGCGGCGGACGTCGTCGCTTACCCAAAGTGTGTTGTAGCCTGCCGCGGCAAACTGCCCCAGGGCGTAGTCGCGCAATGGCTTGCTGTCGGTTCGCAGTGTGACGGTGGCGTCGGCTGCAAAGAGCGGGCAGTAGAGCATCAGATGGTCGACATGGACGAGTCGCTTTTTGGCGTACTTGGCCTTGGGCTGCGGCGTGGGAAAGTTGATGGTGATGGCATCCAGCTCGCCTGCGGCGAACAACTGCGGCAGCGATGCGGCGCCTCGGGACAGGACAAGTGCGTTTGGCAGCTCCTGCTCGCAGATTTTCTGCGCGGCATAGGCAATGCAGATGGGCTCCTGGTCCATACCAATAAAGAGGGTGTCGGGCTCACGGCGAGCGCGCTCAACCAGATAGGTGCCCTTGCCACAGCCAAGATCCAGGTGAAGGCGGGCGAAGGGCTTGTGGGCAGCCGGTGCACAGGCTTCGCACCAATGTCCCGTATAGACCTCGGGGCTTGTCTCGATGGCGTCGGCGTAGCGCTCCAGGCGCTCCTCGAGCACAAAGTTCTTAGGCGTGCGAACGTGGACGGCTCCCATGAGGCTCCTTGGTCATAAGTATGGAACGCATGGCTGCGCGTTCCGGCGATGGGTTGAAAAGCTGGGCGCAGTTTGCCCTAAAGTTGCGGTGCGGCTCGGCGGTGAGTCGTCGATGACTACAGACGCTTGAGAATCACATAGCGGTTGAGCTCTCCGCTGCGACCGTCGGCATGGAAGCGCTCAAGCTCGCGCACGGGAACCTCGCCGCTCTTGTAGAACGTACGGACGCCGCGCACCAGGTCGGTGATCTGCTGATCGTCAAAGTGATGGCAATAGCGGTAAGCATGACGGTCGTTTTGCCAGCCAATGAGGTGGTCGCCGGCTTCAAACTGCGCGGAGTCGTAGCCCTCAAACGGCGGGGTGAGCTCGGCGCGGGCTTCGGCGCGAACGGCCTTGCGCGCCATGCGCTCGTCGTTCATAAACTCCCAAAAGCTGATGGCGATGATGCCGCCCGGGCGCGTCTGCCGCACCAGGGCGTCGAGCACGCGTACGCGGTACTCGCACGACGGTACGTGGTGCATAAAGCCAAAACAGACCGAGATGTCGGCGAGCGGGGCGTCGAAAAGCACGTCGGGTGTCTCGGCGGGGTTGAGCTTCATGAGGGCATCGAGCACGTCGAGCTCCTGGAAGTGCAGGTTGGGAATGCGCAGGGCGTGGCCATGTGCATCGATGGCCAGGTCTTGGCACGAGTCGACACCATAGAACTCAAACGGACAGCTGGCATCTGCCGAGGGGTTTGCTCCGTCGACGCCCTTGGCGGCAAGTGCGCCGCCGGCGGCAAAGTTCTCGAACCGCATATTGCCGCAGGCAAGATCGAAGACGCGGACGGGATGCTCGATCGTGGCGACGTCGAGCTGCCCGAGCGCGATATCCATGGTGCGCACCCAGCCGGGCCACGGGGCCTGGCGCGTATCGGAGAAGGAGGCGGAGTGCTCGCGATAGAACGTGTTGTTGAGCTGGATGAGCGATGAGGCGAAATCGCGGTTCACGGCGCGGAACTCCCTCCGTTGGCGGTGCGGAATAAACAGTACGACCATACTACCGTTAACGCTGCAACGGGGACAACCAAGCTACGGGTCATTGCTTTGTTTGGACACATTTCCGCAGCTCATATGCACCCGCAACCGCCGGTTGTCAAAAATCTCACTAGAATAGGTGGCATGCTTTTGGCGGTGGCGGATAGATTTTTAACTGTGCAAGGCGCCTTAAGAACAAAAACGGTCCGGCGGCACGGCTGGCATCACATAGGAGGAACCATGAATGTAGAAACTGCGCAGCGGCTCGCCGACCTTCGTCGCAGCAAGGGTTTTAGCCAAGAAGGGCTGGCGCGAAAGCTGGGGCTGTCGCGCCAGGCAGTCAGTAAATGGGAGCGCGCGGAGAGCTCGCCCGATACTGAGAACCTAATCTCGCTCGCCAAACTCTATGGCGTGAGCCTGGACGAGCTGCTCAATCCGAGCGACGAGATCGAGGACGATATCGAGTTTGAGAACGAGGACCGCGCCCGTCAGCGCGAGGCCGAGGCGGCAGAGCGTGCTCGCACCCATGAGGCGGCGGCGCGAGCTACGGAGGCGGCGACGCAGGCAAGCGATGCGGCGGCAAAGGCGGCACAGGCGGCAAGTTGGAGCGCGCAGGCTGCCAATGCCGCAACGGCGCAAGTGACGAGCGGCGGCGCAGTTGGTTCGACTCCGGTGAAGGGCCCGTTCCAGTCGTTCCCGTATTGGGCCGTGTGCTGGCTGCTGTTCTTTTTACTGATGTTCCTGGTTGGTGCCAGCCCCTTTCCCGCACTGATCTTCTTTACGATTCCTATCTATCACTGGGTGGCACGTGCGCTTGATGGCGATTGGGCACGTGGGGATATCCAGGTTGGTCCGGTGCCGGCGGTCGCTAGGACTAAGGGGGAGGACGTTTCCACTGCGGTTGACGCTGGCATGGCTGCCGCGGCCACCGCTGAGTCGAGTGCCAAAGAAGGTGATGAATGATGAAGCTCTCGCATGAGTCTAAGAGGCGCTTGGGCATTGGCATCGGAGCGTTTGTGCTCATCATCGGGCTTGTCTTTGGTGCCTCGCGGCTATTGGCTCATTCCAATATGGTGCGTACGACCGGTATTCTATCTGGCCATTTGTCTGATTTTGACGATATGTTTGACGACGATGATCTCTTGGATAGCGGTAACTATTCCGCTCGGCCTCAGCAGCTTTCGTGTACGACCTTTGATGCTGATGAGTTTCGCTACCTCGATTTCGATATCGATGCGGCTACGGTGGACGTCAAGGTTGTTGATGGCAACAAGGCTCGCGTTATCGAGCGGGGACGCGTTGCCAATGGTATGGATGCCTCCAAGGCCGCGACGCAGAACATCGCATCCGTCGAGGACTCGACGCTCAAGGTTTCTCAGTTTGGAAGTGATGACGGTAAGGCAATTGACCGCTCGGTTACGGTTGAACTGCCGCGCCGTGTTGCCGAACATCTGAAGGGAGTCAACGCGCACGTGGGCTCGGGTGATCTGCAGATTGCCGGTGTCACCTGTGATGGTTTCGACCTTTTCCTGGGTGCGGGAGATGTAGAGTTTGCGGGCAGCGTGACTGATGCGCTTAGTGCAGAGGTCGGTTCGGGCGATGTGACGTTCGAGCTCTACCAGGCCCCCGCGAAGTCGATGGACGTGAGTGTGGGCTCGGGCGATGTGGAGATGACGGTTCCGAACTCGACGGGCTTTAAGGCGAGCCTCACCTTGGGCAGCGGCGACTTCGAGAGCGATTTCCTTCCGCTTGGCTACGACGGCGAGACCATTTTGGATCTTGAATTCGATAACGGCGATAAGTCTGCCACGTATCGTTTTGAGGTCGGTTCGGGCGACATGTCGTTTGATTCGGAGTAGTGAGGCAGACGAAAGCCTAGGCGAAGATATAGCTGCGCTGTTTGATGAAGGCGCCGGGGTCGTGGTCGGCTTCGGCGCCTTTGCCTTTACAATGGGGGCATGGAACAGATTATCTTGAACATACTCGAGGCCCTGCGTCGCGGCGAGACCGTGGACGACAAAGCGCTCGTCAAATTGATACATGCCGAGGCACGCCGCGAGGGTGCCGATAAGCGCGACCTGGCAAAGCGCCGCCTGCTGCCGTTTTACCAGCGGGTGAAGCGCGAGGAACCGGCTCGTTGGGCTGGGTGGAATGTCGATGCCGAGCTGGAGCGTCAACTGCTGCAGGTGCTGCGTATGAAGCCGCGCCGCACGGCTTCGGGTGTGGCGACCATTACCGTTATTACCAAGCCGTGGCCGTGCTCGGGCGATTGCCTGTTTTGTCCCAACGACCTGCGCATGCCCAAGAGCTATCTGCATGCCGAGCCGGCGTGCGCCCGTGCAGAGCAAAACTGCTTTGATCCGTATCTGCAGGTGAGTGCCCGTTTGACGGCGCTTTCACAGATGGGGCATGCGACCGATAAGATCGAGCTCATCGTGCTCGGCGGCACCTGGAGCGACTATCCACAAGGGTATCAGACCTGGTTTATGTCGG
>CABUMZ010000024.1 GCA_902492825.1 uncultured Collinsella sp. | reverse complement strand
GTCTTATGGCTCACGGTATCGCCCGCGGCAAAGTCCTGCGATGCGCTGGCGCGATCGACCTTGCGTTCCACCGTCGGGGACACCTTGGACGAGGGCTTTTTGGCTCGCGGCGCGCCCGAGCCAAAGGTCGAGGCAACACGGCCGGCATCGGGCGAAACCCCACGATGGCGCTCGGTCCCGTAGCTGCTGCCGCCAAAGAAATCGTCAAAGCTCGATCCGCCGCGCGAACCGGAACCGCCGGTCGAGCGCGTATGCGAGCCAAACACCTTGCCGCCATACATATCCGAGCCCATGCCCGAGCCAAAGGTGCCGTGACGGTCGCCGCGCTTCTCCCAGCCCGTGCCCTCAAAACCGGCGGAGCCAATACCGCTAAACTCGATATCCTCAAACGGAATCTCGTTAAGGAAGCGCGAACGCGGGTTAGCCGAGGTCGAGCCGTAGGTACGGCGCGTCGCCGCATATGTTAGGAACAGACGCTTGCGGGCGCGCGTGATGGCGACGTATGCCAAGCGACGCTCTTCCTCGAGCTTGCCCGGATCGTCGCTGCCGCCAAAGTCGTGCACGTGCGGGAAGATGCCCTCCTCCATGCCGGCAACGAAGACCGCAGGGAACTCCAGGCCCTTGGCGGAGTGGATAGTCATCATGGTAATGGCATGCGTCTCGCCGGCAAGAGAATCCAGGTCGGAACGCAGGGCCAGCCACTCCATGAGGGCGGGCAGCGCCTTGCAGGTAAGCGGGCCATAGGTGCGCTCAATCTCGTCGGCATGCACGGCACCCGCGGGCAGCTCCGTCGGCGCGGCATAGGCATTGCCCGCGATGGCGGCAGCCAGAGCATCCTGCGGAGAGAGCGCCGGAGCCACCAGACTGTCGAGCGGATTGGAGCCAGCGGCGTCACGGGCGCCGACCAATGCCTCAAACGAAGACGCAGGCGCAGACGGTCCTGGCTCCGGTGCGGGCGCGCTCACCACGACGGGCTCGGGCTCAGCGCCAGCGGGCACATCGGCAACGCCAGCCGCACGCAGTTCTTCCAAGCTCTCGAGCGTACCCTCGATATCCTCGTGCGTCTCCTCAAATTCGGCTGCAACGCCCAAGAATTCCTGGATGTTCTCGGCGCGGCTCTCAGACTCCATGGTGCCCTCGGCGCGGAACGCCTGCAGCAGGCCCGTTTTGTCGACAATCATCTCGACGACGTCCTTGAGCTCGCCGTCCATGCGACGGCCCTCGCGCACCAGCGCCACAAAACTCGACAGGCCGTTACGCACCTTGGCGCTAAACATGCCCGTCTCGGCCGTCGCGATCTCGCAGGCCTGGAAGAACGAGCAGCGGTTATCGCGCGCCAGCTGCTCAATCTTTTGGATCGAGGTGGAGCCGATACCGCGTCGCGGCGTATTGATGACACGCTTGACGCTCATCTCATCTGCCGGGTTCACAATCATCTTGAGGTAGGCCATGACGTCGCGGATCTCGGCGCGGTCGAAGAATCGCGTGCCGCCCACGATCTTGTAGGGTACGCCCGCGCGCAGGAACATATCTTCGAGAATACGCGACTGGGCGTTGGTGCGGTAGAACACGGCGATGTCGTCGTAGCTTGTGCCCTTGGAGTGCAGCTTTTCGATCTCGCCGGCAATCCAGCGGCCCTCATCGCGCTCATCGCTCGCCTGGAAGGCCTGGATCTTCTCGCCGTCGCCCTCTGCCGTGAACAGGCGCTTGTCCTTGCGCTGCGAGTTGTGGCGCACCACGGCGTTGGCGGCGCTCAGGATATGGCCCGTGGAGCGGTAGTTCTGCTCCAGCTTGACGGTCTTGCAGTTTTTAAAGTCCTTCTCAAAGTCCAGGATATTGGTGATGTCGGCACCACGCCAACTATAAATGGACTGGTCGTCGTCGCCCACGACCATGAGGTTTTGGTACTTGGCGGCCAGCAGGTTGGCGATCTCGTACTGGACGTGGTTAGTGTCCTGATACTCATCGACGCTAATGTAGCGGAAGCGCTCTTGGTACTTTTCGAGCACCTCGGGACGGGTGCGAAGCAACTCGAGCGCGCGCACGAGCAGGTCGTCGAAGTCCATCGCATTGGCGGCGCGCAGGCGGCGCTCCAGCTCCAGGTAGACCTGCGCGGCCTTTTTGTCATTGGGGCTGTCGGCGGATTTGAGCATGTCCTCGGGCCCGATCATGGCGTTTTTAGCCGAGCTGATCTTGCTGCGGATCATGTTGATGGGGAACTGCTTTTGCTCAATGCCGAGCGCCTGCATAATGTCACGCACCATGCGCTTTGAGTCGTCATCATCGTAGATGGTGAACTGACCGGTGTAGCCCAGCAGGTCGGCGTCCTCGCGCAGCATGCGCACGCACATGGCGTGGAAGGTGCACACCCACATGCCGCGGGTGCCGCTGGGGATGAGCGCTGCCAGACGCTCGCGCATCTCGGCCGCGGCCTTGTTGGTAAACGTGATGGCCAAGACCTGCCAAGGCTTAACGCCCAGGTCGCCAAGCATGTGCGCGATGCGGAAGGTCAGGACGCGGGTCTTGCCCGAGCCGGCGCCGGCAAGGACCAGCAGCGGGCCCTCGGTGGTCAGGACCGCCTCGCGCTGGGCGGGGTTCAGGCTATCGATATCGACGAGCGGCTTGGCGGGCTTGGGTGCCGGAGCCGGGGCGTCGTAAATGTCGAGCGGGACGAGCTCGGGTTCCGGCGCGGCGGGGGCGGTGTACGCATCGAGCGGCACGGGTTCCGGCGCGGGCGGCACGGGTACCGCGGCGTTCTTTTCCCAGGGCAAGGGCTGGGTCATGGGCGACTCCTCATCTGACGGACGGCGCGCCTGCGGGCAGCGCCATAGTTTGAGCCGTACCAGTATACCGAGCCGCGCGGACACCGACGCAAATCACACCACGACTCCGTGCGCGATCATCGGGCCCGCCCCAGCAGATTTGGTGCAATGGGGTCAGGTTAGTCTGCACCAATCTATTGACAATCACGAAACCGCCGATGTCATGGCAGCAGCAGCGAGCGGCGGCCAGAGCGAACAAATTGACATGAAAAGAGGGCGGCATAGACCTTTTGGTCATGCCGCCCTCTTTGAATGACAAGTTGTCGCTCTGGCCGCCACGCAGCGTCAACCAAGTTACAGGCCGAGCATCGGCTCCAGGACAAAGAAGTAAGCGAGCACTACGATGCCCAGGATGATGCGGTAAACACCGAAGCACTTAAAGTCGTGACGGCGGACAAAGCCCATGAGCCACTTGATGGCGATGAGCGAAACCACAAAGGCCACAACGCAGCCCACGCCCAAGATAGCGACCTCGTTGGCGCCGAACGTGCCGCCCTTGATGAAGTACTTGACCAGCTTGAGTGCACTCGCGCCAAACATGACAGGGATGGCCAGGAAGAACGTAAACTTGGACGCCACCGAACGCGTGCAGCCCAAAAGCAGGCCGCCGATGATGGTGGAACCGGAGCGCGATGTGCCCGGAATCAGCGAAAGCACCTGGAAGCAACCGATACCCAGCGCGGTCTTCCAGCTCAGATCCTCGAGCGTAGTGATGGAGCCAAAGTCCAGGCCATCGTCATCGTCCTCATCCTCAGCGGTAGCCGCGGCGGGCGCCGCAAAGTGCGCGCCGGCGGGGCGTCTGCCCGCCACCACAGCACGAGAACCAAACGAACCGGCAAGAGCGGCCTGGTCGCGCTTGTTCGCGCGCCAGTTCTCAATCACGATAAACAGCACGCCGTACACAATGAGCGCCAGCGCCACGACGGGAGCATTGTAGAAATGCTCCTCCATCCAGTCGTTGAGCGGCAGACCGATCGCCGCGGCGGGAATGCAGCCGAGCACAATCTTGCCCCACAGCACCCAGGTGTCGCGACGACCCTCTTTGCCCTTGCTGGGAGAAAACGGGTTAAGGTCGTAGAAGAACAGGACGCAGACGGCCAGAATGGCGCCGAGCTGAATCACGACCAGGAACATATTCCAGAACGTCTCGCTCACGTTCATCTTGACGAACTCGTCCACCAAGATCATGTGACCGGTCGACGAAACGGGCAGCCATTCGGTGATGCCCTCGACCAGGCCCATGAAGGCAGATTTTAGAAGCTCGATAATATCCAAAGGGACCCCCTCGTTAGACACCCGCCGGTAGATGTTCTGCGGACGATGCGGGCGATGTCCCATTATCAACCGTTGGCAGTGCGACCGCGCCTGCCCTTACCAAAAAACTCGCCCGTTCACAGAATTGCGAGCGGTCAAACCGAAATCCTTGGGTATAACTGCAACAAGATAAAGTGTCCGGCGGCCAACGCGCCCGCGCCCGCCCGACGCACGAGCCCCACGCCCGTGCGATAGACCAAGGAGGAAACCATGAACGAGGGCTACACCAAGGTATTTGTTTCACTCGACGGTACTGAGCAGCAGGATTTTGTGCTCGCACGCGCCATCAAGGTCGCCGCGAACAACGGCGCTAAGCTGATCATCGGCCACGTCATCGACTCCACCGCGCTCGAGAGCGCCGGTTCCTATCCGGTCGACCTGGTCAACGGCTTGGAGGAGGCCTTTAACAACTCCATCGCCAAGCAGCTCGAGGAGGCCAAGGCCAATCCCGACATTCCCGAGGTCGAGGTCATGATTCGTACCGGCCGCATTCGTGAGACGCTTAAGGATGAGATGCTCGACGTGGTCAAGCCCGATCTGGTGCTCTGCGGCGCCCGCGGCCTGTCCTCAATTAAGTACGCGCTACTGGGCTCGATTTCGACGTTCCTGCTGCGCAATACGGACTGCGACATTCTGGTCGTGAAGTAGATTCCTTCCCGCCGGCGCAAGGCCTGCGGGGTTATCACGCCGACGTCCTCGCCGCTTCGCGGCTGCGGGATGTCGGCTTAGATAACCCCTCCCGGCCTTGCGCCTTCGTCACCGTACTTCAGCGAGTTGGCTGATAAAAGATGGCGTGCCGCCCCGGTTGGGGCGGCACGTTTTTGTTTGGGGCGGCGCTTTTTTGTTATAAGGCGATCCTGCTTAGACGAGCTTGCACTTCTGGAATGATCTTCTCGAACATTACCTCCGCCTCGGAAAAACCCTCTTCTTTGAGACCGCGCGCGGCATCTCTTAGCGCGTCTGGAACCTCATTGCAGGTATCAGCAATCATTCCGGCAACAATTCCCCCGGGCAAACCCGCCCCAATCATTTGGCTCATCACCGACCCGCGCGTTACGTCGTCAATCTTGCGGCTCCCACCAAACGAGACGCCCATCTCACGAACGAGGCCGGGATAAACCGTTGTACACAGCACGTCGTAGAGCGGCGCCAACCTCACCTGCTTCCAACTTTCGTCCCATACGAGCGACCAGTTCTTTAGATGGTTATCGCAGTTACCTAAGGCATAGTCGAACAGCTGGTTATAGCCGACAAGGAACCTGTCCTCCATTTGATTCGTCGACGCCCTTCGCACCGCATCGACGATAAGCCCCAGGTAATTGACGTCCGTCGGCTCATATTTAAGCTCACGCGAGATGCCCTTGGCCTGACAAACATCTTCCTGGTGCAAACGGTATGGAATTGGCAATCCGTCAACCGAGCGTCCGACATCAGGCGTTACTCGGTCAAATCGCCTCACGGCGATAATTGGCTCGGCATCCTCAACTCGGATAAGAAAACACTCTTCGGCCGACAGGTCCATCAGAGAGGCGGCCCTCACGCACATCGCTTCGCACACTGTCTCGCCCGGGAACGTTTTCGATCCCGCCTTGAGAATGTGCGTAGATGGGGCCGCTCCATGAGGCAGGTACCATCCGCCACATGGATCATCGCCCGTATGGTAGAGACCGACCTTCGCCTGAGCACCTGCAAGGGAGATTCGACTCTCTAGCGCTAAATCAAAAGCAACCTCCGCCGGCGCGTATGCCAGCCCGCTTAGCTGTTCCTCACCTATCTCTTCATAGCCCATTTCGAGACTGTCGGCCGAAGGCTCTCGCGTCAAAACCAGAGCGCCGACAGGTTCATCGCGGACTAAATCGAGCACCTTAAAGTAATCTCCGCGTTCCGCTCGCGCCCTTTTCTCAAGGTCCCTGTTGAGCTGCCCCTCCGGAATGATGCCAGAGAAAAAGGAACCCGTTGCGTCCGGACTAAATGTCTCGGCCGACAACGGCAGCGAGGTCGAAATCGGGGCCGCATCACCGCTCTGGAGATATTTGGGGCTATAGGTGAATATCGGAAGCCCCGCGTTTTCCTCCAATATGCCAACCAGCTGGTAAGACCCATTAAACTCACGGTGAACGAACAGCGTGCCATCCATTATTTCCCCCTCACCTTCAGAATAAAATCAATATCCACGATGGAGGCGTAATCGAAAATGACACCAATTTCGACCGTTGTCCGCCCCCGCTCGATATCACCAATCACACGAAGGCTGCGGCCCGTCATAGTCGCGACGTCACGTTGGGTCAAGCCGAGCTCACGCCTCCTGAGCCTAAGGGCCTTCCCTATCTCGGCGGGATCGAAAACCGTGCGCTCCGAGAAAGCGACTTCCGACGGTTTGAGCTTGATGCGCCCATCCAGCTTTTTAATCGTTGTCACCGTTCTCATGACGCCTCCAGCTATATTCCTGTTCGTGAACATAGTATAAACCTGTAGCACTATGTTCATGTACGGGAATATATCGTTGACTACATTAGCAATGTTCCCGTTCAGGAATATAGCTGCCAAAAAGCCTGATTTCTTCTTAAATGGGAAAATCCTGAACGGCTACGCCATACGGGCTAACTACTCAAAGTATTGGAACTTGTTGGTTGAGAAGGCGAATGTTACGACGAAGCCTTCGCTGGGCTCGGACGATGCGGTGACGTCGATGCCCATCTTGGAGCACAGACGTGCCACCAGGTAGAGGCCGATGCCCGTTGCGCGCTTGGTGGTGCGGCCGTTGTCGCCGGTAAAACCCTTCTCGAACACGCGCGGCAGGTCTGCCGCACACACGCCGCAGCCGTTGTCCGCGACGGTAAGCTCGATGCGCTCGCTTGCCAGGCCCTCGTCCAGCAACGCGCCCGAAAACACGATCTTTGCGCCGTCCTCACGCGCATATTTAATGCTGTTCTGGACGAGCTGACCCAAGATGAACTCGAGCCATTTCTCGTCGGTAAATACCTCGAAGTCGAGGTTTTCGCACACCGGTGCCACGTGCGCCGCGATGAGCTCGCGCGCGTTGGCCTTGATCGCGCCCGTCACCAGGGCCTTAAGGTTCCAACGACGGATGAGATAGTCGCGCTCCACAACCTCCGAGCGCGCGTAGTAGAGCGCCTGATCGATATAGCGCTCCACGCGGGCAAGCTCGCGACCGAGGTCATCTACGCGCGACAGATCGTCTTCGCTGCCGTCCAGGTTTTCCAAAATCAGGTGGGCTGCCGCCAGGGGCAGCTTGGCCTCGTGGACCCAGCTCTCGATATAGTCGCGATAATCATCGGTCTGGCGCCGGCCTTCGGCAACCTCGTCGCAGGCAGCTTTGCCCACCCGGCGCAAGACCTCGTACTCAAGCTCGCCCTCGGCATAGGTCGGGCATTGCACCATCTCCTGCACCCATGCGGGACTCTCGAGTTCCTCTGCCGCGCGCTCCAACTGACGCAGAAAACGGCGACGGCGCGCGTACTCAATCACGATGCCGAGCATGCCAAAGATAAAGGACACGCCGACCGCCACAATCACGATGGAGACGGGCGCCCCGGCGACCGTCAGCACAAAGCAGCTCAGCAGCACGCCGCAGGTCCACACGGCGACGGGAAGCAGCGCATCTTTAAAGAACTTGCCAAACGACATAGCCGGCCCCTAGACCGAATAGCCTTGGCCGCGGTGCGTCGTCAAATACCCCTTGATGCCGATTTTTTCGAGCGTGGTGCGCAGGCGGTTGATGTTGACGGTAAGCGTGTTGTCGTCCACGAAGGCGTCGGAGTCCCACAGGTCCTGCATGATGGCCGGACGCGAGACGATCTTGCCCGCGCGACCCAAGAGCAGCGAAAGGATACGCAGCTCGTTTTTGGTGAGCTCGGTACTGTCGCCGGTTGCCGTATTGGTGACCATGGAGCGGGCGAGGTCGAGCTCCAATCCCTTGTGGACGAGCGTGCTGCGCTCGCCTGCCGCCGCGGTGCGACGCAGCAAGGCATTGATGCGCGCCACGAGCACACGGGCGCTGTAGGGCTTGGGAACAAAGTCGTCCGCGCCGAGCGTCATGGCCATGACCTCGTCGATCTCGGTCGTGCGCGACGTGAGGACGATGATGGGGACCTCGGATTCGCGGCGAACCTCGTGGCAGATATGCTGGCCGTCCTTGACGGGAAGCGTGAGGTCGAGCAGCACCAGGTCGGGCGCGGCGGCGAGAATATCGCGCGAGACATGCTCAAACGATTCGCAGGCCTCGACCTCAAAACCGGCACGCGCCAAAATGTCGGCGAGCTCGCGACGGATGGGCTCGTCGTCCTCAACGATATAGATTAGCGCCATGGATTCCGCTCCCCTCTTGGTTGTCTTGCCACCATTATGGCCGCGAAACTGCAGGTGTGCACCGCGCGCGGTACCAAGGTGACAGAACTGTTCGCGAGCGGGGGCGTTTTGTCCGCCTCGCACTCGCAGCGGTGACGGGGACCAAAATGATTCTTAATCCCCGTCCCAGAAAAATCATTTAGCGACGGGCACGAAGCTTTTCGTAGCCGTCGGCGAAGAAGGCAACCGTGGCGGCATCTGCCTCGTCGGCATCGGCGTCGGTGGCGGGAACCACGCCGTGCTCGTCACTCACCAAGAACAGGGCACCCTTGAGCTGCGCGGGGATGTCCACGCGCGTGACCGGGATATCCTTGGTCTGAGCCAGCTGCTCGATGAGCGTTGCCGTGCCGCACAGACACTCGTCCGCCGGCGCCACAAAGGCCAGCTCGCCGTCGTTGACGGCGGCGAGCAGCTCGGGCGCCACGCCGGTCTCGTCTGCCTCGGATCGGGCCTCGGCGGAGCGGGCGCGCAGCGCCTTGGCCGACGCATCGGCCATCGTCAGGGTCTCTTCGCACTCCATGCCGAATGCATCGGCCAGCGGCTCGTACTCCCCCACCGTCATGGCGGCGTTGCCGTTGACGTCGATCACCAACATGAGCACGCCGTCGCGGGCGGTATAGTCGCCCTCGGCAAGCGACCATTCAACATGCTGCTTGGCCCAGCTAAGCATGTTATGAGTGAGCGGCTCGCCCTGCACCAGACGCTCGGACAGCGCGCGGATGTGACGGTTGAGCATGGGCACCTTTTTGTTGGACATGCGCCAACGGCAGATAAGCGCGGGCTTGTCGAGCGTAAACTTCTCGACCGCCTCCTGATTAGCGCAAAAGTCCTCGTACGCGCGCTGATCATCGGCATTGCCAAACAGCTCGGCATCATCAATCTGGGACATGGTTGTACCTTTCGTGTTAGTCATTCCGTCCTCTTATACCAAAAAGACGGCCCTCCAAACGGAGCAGCCGTCTTTTGCAGAGATTATTTTGACGATATGGTCAGGCGACCGATCAGCTTAATGGGATAGAACAACATCCCATTAAGGGTTTTCCAAGTGCCCGAGATTGCCCCGAAAGAGGAGCGCCGCGTACTAAATGTACGCAAGCGACGGTTTGAGGGGCAAGGTCGGGTGCTTGGGAAAGCCCTAGTGCCTAAAATGCCTGGCCCCCGTGAAGACCATCGCAATACCATGCTCATTGCAGGCCTGGATGCTCTCATCGTCGCGCTTGGAGCCACCGGGCTGGATGATGCAGGTCACACCGTGCGCGGCGAGCACGTCAACATTGTCGCGGAACGGGAAGAACGCGTCGCTTGCACAGGCAAAGCCGCCCTTCTCCACGCCCTCGCGCTCGCAGAAGTCCTCGGCACGCTCGCAGGCAAGCAGCGCAGAGTCAACGCGGTTAGGCTGACCCGGGCCCATGCCAATGCCGGCCTTGCCCTTGGAAACCAAGATGGCGTTGGACTTAACGCCCTTGCAGACCTTCCAGGCAAACTCGAGCTCGGCCATCTCGGCGTCGGTGGGCTTGCGGTCGGTGGGGAACGTAAAGGTCGCGGGATCCTCGGTCACGTGGTCGACTTCCTGCACCAGCATGCCGCCGTCGATGGAGCGCAGCTCCGCCTGGGCGCCGTGGTCCACGCCGCCGGTGGCCAGCACGCGCAGGTTGGGGCGCTTGGCCATGCGCTCGAGCGCCTCGGCAGTGTAGCTCGGGGCGATGATGACCTCGACGAACTGCTTGTTCTGATCGGCAAAGTGCTCAACCAGCTCATAGGGAACCTCGCGGTTGCAGGCGATGATGCCGCCAAAGGCGCTCTTGGGATCGCAGGCAAAAGCGCGGTCGTAGGCAGCCGTGATGTCCTCGGCAACAGCAGAACCGCAAGGGTTCTGGTGCTTGAGGATCACGCAGGCCGGCTCGTCGAACTCGCGGACCAGGTTCCAAGCGGCATCGGCATCCAGATAGTTGTTGTAGCTGAGCGGCTTGCCCTGGATCTGCTCGGAGCCCACGAGCGGGAACTGCGAGCTCGCGGTGTTCTCGCAGCCCTCGGCAAAGCGGTAGACCGTAGCCTTCTGCTGAGGATTCTCGCCATAGCGCAGGTCGTCGACCTTCTCCAGCGAGATCTCGAGCTTGGCAGAGGTGTCCGCCACGTCGCTTGCCTGGGCGGCAAGCCAACGGGAGATAGCCGTGTCGTAGGCGGCGGTGGTCTGGTAGACCTTCACCTGCAGGCGACGACGGGTGGAAAGCGTGGTGCAGCCACCGGTCTCATGCATCTCGGCCAGGACGGCATCATAGTCGGCCGGGTCGGAGATGACGGTAACGCTCGCGGCGTTCTTAGCGGCGGAGCGCAGCATAGAGGGACCGCCGATGTCGATGTGCTCGATGGCGTCCGCAAAGGTGACCTCGGGGTTGGCGACGGTCTTCTCGAACTCGTACAGGTTGACGACGACCAAGTCGATCAGCTTAATGCCGTGCTGAGCGGCCTCCTGCATGTGCTGCTCGGAATCGCGGCGGGCCAGCAGCGCGCCGTGAACCTTGGGGTGCAGGGTCTTAACGCGGCCGTCCATCATCTCGGGATAGCCCGTGAACTCCTCGATGGGGGTTACGGGAACGCCCGCGTCCTCGATGGCACGAGCCGTGCCGCCCGTAGAGATGATCTCGACGCCAAAGTCATCGACCAGCGTCCGTGCGAAATCGACGACACCCGTTTTATCGGTAACCGAGATCAACGCGCGTGCGATCTTCACATCAGATCCCATGCAGTCCTCCTGTCTGGTACGCCGCCGTGCTCTGTGAGTCGGTGATACGTCGATCTGCAGCGCTCGCGCAGCGGCATTGAAAATACTGATTCAATGTAGCGCATCGAGCGCGACGTTGCACCCCGCAACGCACGGCTGTGCAGAAAAAGTTTGCGAGCGGGGGGGTTGCAAGAGCGCCGCTGGGCACGGTGAGTTGATGGAACACAGGGGCACCATAATTAGATGCCAATGGCGTGGTAGAACTGTGCTCGATATGCATCCGCAAAAGAAAGAGGCACCATGGTCTCGCGGGTTCTCTACCGACCGTTTGATACCGAAGACTTCGACGCCATCGCGCTGATTCTGCAGCAGCTTTGGCATAACAATTCGGATAACGATGAGTACAACCGCCTTGAGGCCGCGTGCGACCTTGCCTACTGCCTTTCGTCATCGACGTTTTCGCAGGTTGCCGTAATCGACGGTCAGGCGCGCGGCATTTCGCTCGCGCGTGCGGGACAGAGTTCCGGCGCCACCGTCAAGGAACATTGGATGGACACCGAACGCGCTCTGCTATCGCAAATGCGCGAGCTGGAGCCCGATGCCTGCGCCGAGTATCTCTCGTTTGTGCGCGCAACCATCCGAACCAACAACCGTCTGCTCGAAAGCAGCCCGTTGCCCCACGACAACGAGGTCACGCTGCTTGCCGTGGATCCCGATGTCCACGGCCTGGGCGTTGGCTCGGTTTTGCTCGATGCCGCGGTCTCGTACCTGTCCTCGCGCGGGGCGACAAGGGCACACTTGTACACCGACTCTAACTGCTCGTGGAAGTTCTACGAGCTGCACGGCTTTAAGCGCACGGCCACGCACCGCGCCAACCGCGAAGAGCGTCGTCACGACATGCCGCGCGAAAGCTTTCTCTACGAACTCGACCTAACCGTCTAGGCCCAGCAGCCATACCTAGTCGTTGGGGACATTCTTAAATGACTAGTCGCTGGGGACGGTCTTCGTAAGTAGCGCATAAAAAGGGGATGGGCTTTCCCCGACGGCTGCCGAGAAAAGCCCATCCCATAATTTACGACCGTTAGAACGTTCCGCCGCCGCCTCCGCCGACGCCGCCTCCTCCGCCGCCCGAGAAGCCACCGCCTCCGCCGCCGCCCGAGCTATCGGAACTCGAAGCCAGCTCACGGATGCTCTCGTGATACACATCGTTAAACGAATCGAGCGGCGAATCGATGCCGTAATGATGGTAGTACCACCAGTAGCAGGGGTAATTGTCGTAGAAACCGTCGGCCTCGCGCACCTCGGGAGGCACCGCCTCGGCAAGCTGACGCAAGACTTCCTTGGAAACGCCCAGCGCCGCACCCATCACCAGCAGCTTGTTCCACAGCACCAAATCGCCCGGGACGGCTTCCTTTAGGCGCGTGAAGTCCTCGAGCCAATGCTTGAGCGCCTTGCAGCGAGCCGCCACCTCGGCGCCCTCCGGCGTAAAGCGGCGGAACGTAAGGCCCACGCCAATACCCACCAGCACAATCGGCACCGAGATAACCGCAGCGATAATGTTCGCCTGTGCTCCGTCGGTAAAGAAAATGGAACCCATGGGAACAAAGGCGATCAGAATACCAAGAACCAGGCAAAACACCATTGCGACAATGCCGTCCGAGGCAACGTACTCGCTATCGGCCAGCTTGCCCTTAACGGTGTTCTGATAGTCCTCGAGCTTGTCGCCCACGGGCGTAGCGTGCTGCTTGACGTAGTGCTGCAGCTCGTCAAACGTGCGCGAGCGATCGCCGTTTTCATCGGGCTTAGCACCGGCAAAGAAAACCTTGAGCACCATGTGGTCAATGCCCTTGGCCGACTTCCAGCCCGCATCGCTCACCGTTACGCGGTAGGTCTGCTCTTCTTTTTCGCGCCCCAACAGACCCTTCTTGGCCTTGGTCACGGTCGCCTGCTCCAGCTTGATCACGCGGTCGTCGGTGAGCTTCATGAGCGTGGCGATATATGCCTGATCGGGTACCTCGTTCCAGCTCATGAGGGCCGAAAGCACGGCGGGATGGTCGGCCGAAGGCACATCGCGGAAATATTCGTCCTGGAAAAGCGGCTTGGGCTTGCGGCGGCGCAGCTTGAGCACAACGATTGTGCCGGTAAAGGCCACCGCCGCGACAACACTTAGTACGGCAAGTACATTGGCAATCATGCGAGCGTGAGCGCGGCGGGCGTTAGCTTCGTCGGCCCACGCCTTCTCTTCGCTCAGGATCGTTGACATGCGCTCCTCGCTCGAGGCGGAAAGCCATGGCACCCAGTCGCTGGGGAAGGCGATGCGTGCCTCGGCGAATTCGCCCTGATGCACGCAGGGAATGGTATAGGTGACCATGGGCTCGTCCTCATCGAGTGACACGTCGCCCGTCAGCGGACCGTGGCCCCATGCGCGGAAGTTATCGCCCTTGACGGCCGCCGTCCCGGCAGCGGCATTTGCGAAGTACACTTCCATCTCGACATCGTCGGAATCCGCGGACCAGCCGTCACCTACAAATTTCCAGTAGAGCTCAGCGGTATCGGCCCAGTTCATGACCGCACCGGTCATGGTGTAGCTCACGTAATAGATCGCGCTATCGCCGCTCTCGTGGGGGCTGAAAACCTTGATCTTTACGCCGCCGTCGGACTGCTCAACCGTATAGACGCCGCTGTCGCCTTTGTTTGCGCTGTCGACCTTGTTAAACGCGGTGTCATCTTCCTCGACGCTCAACACATTGATGCTCGCCGCGCCGCCCTGCTGGTTGGTGCCTGCATTGATCTCCCAAAACACGCCGTTGATGTCGTCGTCGAAATCGAACTGGCGTCCCTCGACAACGGTCAGCGAGCCATCGGCCTCGACCGTGGCGCCGATGTAGGTTTGGCTCATGGAGTAGTCGTCGGCGTGTGCGGCGGCAGGCAGCAGCAACAACGCAAGCGCAACGAGCGCGCAGACGGAAGCGAATCGCGCGAATAGGCGGCGCTGCCGACAGGTCTTGGCAACGGGGGCGTTCATAGGCACATCCTTTGTCTGTGATACCAACAGCGCCATTGTCCCACGTTTACGGGCACACACGACGAATATCTAGGCGACCGGAGCGTCAAATGGGACAAAAGTCCCACCCGAGCCTGGCACTTAGGGACGTTCCTTATCTGCCGGCAGTTTGGGACACTCCTTGGCATGGCCTGCACCAACGATAGATACCACTTCACAGCTCCGTCACAGGTGTAGCGGCTTTGTGTGGGCGCGGCATGCGCTGATTGAGCCGCCAGCCGAGGGGCATAAAGCAGTTGAGCGAAAACGGTTTGCCCCTTTGCCGTTCGCTCGAGGATCATGTCCCCCTTTTCCGCGGAAACCCCGGCAGTTGCGAAGAGCTGCCGGGGTTTCTGTCGTTTGTGAAGCTGAGTCGATGCGCGGCGATCGAGACGTTGAGCCGCAGACCCGCCGCGCACAATGCACAGCGCCGCCAACTTGCGAGCCACGGCAACGCCTTCTCTACCGTGTCCCGCGCTATACTCGTCCGCATGGATATCAAAACACGCAACATATCAACACCCTCCGCGGACGCGCCAACGACGACCTCCTCTCCCGCTCCCACGCCCGTCGTGAGTCGCTTTGCTCCGTCGCCCTCGGGCCGCATGCACCTGGGCAACGTGTTCAGCTGCCTGTGCGCGTGGCTTTCGGCCCGCAGCCAGGGCGGCCGCATCGTGCTGCGCATCGAGGACCTGGACGATCGCTGCAAACGGCCGGAACTCGCCGCCCAACTCATCGACGACCTCGCTTGGCTGGGGCTCGAGTGGGACGAAGGCCCCTACTACCAGCACGATCGCCTGGATCTATACGAGACCGCGCTGCACCAGTTGCAAGACGCCGGCCTCACCTACCCCTGCTTTTGCACGCGCGCCGAGCTCCACGCCGCGAGCGCGCCGCACGCCAGCGACGGCACGCCCATCTACCGCGGCGCCTGCCGAGGACTTTCTGCCGAAGAGATTGCGCGCCGCAGCGCCCTGCGCGCCCCGGCCACACGCCTGCGCGTGCCCGCCGTCGATGACCTCGCGGACGACGTAGTCGAGTTTGTGGACCGCACGTACGGGGCCCAGTGCGAGGCGCTCGCCACCGAGTGCGGCGACTTTCTGGTACGCCGCAGCGATGGCGTCTTTGCCTATCAGCTGGCCGTGGTGGTCGACGATGCCGCCATGGGCGTTACCGAGGTCGTGCGCGGATGCGACCTGCTTGGCTCCACGCCGCGCCAAATCTATCTGCAGCATCTACTGGGACTGCCCACGCCGCACTACGCACACATCCCGCTGCTCATGTCACCGGACGGCCGCCGTCTTTCCAAGCGCGACCGCGATCTGGACCTGGGCGAACTACGCGCCCGCTTTGGCACGCCCGAAGCGCTGCTGGGCTGGCTTGCCGGGCAAACGGGCATTGCGCCGGATGCCACGCCCCGCTCTGCCGAGCAACTGGTCGAGCACTTTAGCTGGGACGTCATCCGCGCGCACAGGGAGAACATCGTTATGAATGGAGACCTTTCGCTGTAAAGAGCTCGTCAACTAATGGCATCTCCCGTCTCCGGCCTTTTTTCGACGAGCGTCTTATTCTGCGTCTTGTTATGTACGGAATAATTCCGTACAATAATGCCGAGGAGGTTTTGTTATGCCAACTATTGAGAAACAACGCCGCATGGATCTAAGGCTAACCGAACGTCAACGCCTCACTTACGAGCGCGCCGCCGCCTTGCGCGGGCAGACCCTCACCCAATGGGCCACGGCGCACCTTGACGAGAGCTCCGCACGCGACATCGCCGAGGCGTCAACAACTTATCTTTCTCCCGATGGGTTCGATGCATTTTGTGAAATGCTCGACTCCCCCATGCCTGAAGCCGCAAAAGCGCTGCTTGACCGTAAAGCGGTTTGGGAATGAGCGCGTTTACCAAGCCTGTTCAACTCCCTGTTGGTCAAGGCATCGAGGCATTCCACTGTGGAAACACTCTCGTCGATGGATGGGCCAAAAACAGATCAGCCTCAGCGCGAAGAAGAGGGTCCGCGGTTATATACGCGTCATATTGTGATGGCGCTGTCGCTGGGTTTTATACGCTGTGCACGCACTCCGTAGCTCGTGAAAATGTTGACGGGGGATGGTTCGTGCGTAATTCACCCTCCCAAGTTCCCGCAGTCCTGCTTGGGATGATGGGAGTCGATGAGAAATTCAAGGGACTTGGTCTGGGAGCATCGCTGCTCAAAGATGCCATTGAAAATGCTTTGAAAATATCTGCCTTGGCAGGCGCACGAGCTTTGATTGTCGACCCAGTAGATGACGAGGCGGCAGCATTCTATGCGCATTTTGGCTTCACCACCCTACCTGGCACCAACCGAATGGCGTTGAAACTCTAGACTGACAGGCATCATCTCTTCCAGCCGCTAGCATGACTCAAGTTACCCTACAGATAATGGCTATTGTTGAAATGTAGGGTAACTGCCCAAGGCATCGTATGAAGATCTCTCTATGCCCGTCCCTACGCAACGTCCCAGGGCTGGAGTTCGTCGCCTAGACGAACGATGCAGTCGTAGAGCACGGTGTGGCGCTCGGCTGGGTTGACGTCGCGATGGAAATGCCCGTAGTACCAGCGTTTGTAGTCCAGGCGCTCCTCCAGCTCATCAAAAAACGCGGTGAGTCGATCGACACTGGGATAGTTCCAGCCGGGCGCCGGGTAGAGCGTCGGCGAGAGCATGCGCGTGGAGCAGGTATGGGTGACCACGTAGTCGACCTTCCAACCCACGCTGTCGAGCTTTGCCCGCGCCTCCTCAAAGTTGCGCTCGTCCGGTAGCTCCTGCGGCCACCAGCTCGAATACGGTATGCGGTATTCCTTGTCCACGCTCGTGGCGCCACCCATGGTAAAGATCGTTGAGCCGTCGAGCTCAAAGACCTCGCCGCGCGTCAGGCGCCGAATGGACGAGGTGTCCGATAGGCGCTGTGTGAACCCGCCGCGCCACATCTCCATGGGGCGCTCCGCCCAGTGATCGAAGCGCTCGTGGTTGCCGTCGACGAACAACGCGGTGTAGGGGCGCGACTCCAGCCAGGCGATGTCAGCACACTCCTCGGCAGAGAAATCCCACGAAAAGCCAAAGTCGCCGGCGACGATGAGATAGTCATCACTCGTCAGACTATCCCCAAGGTCCCAGTCGCGCAGCTTTTGCATGTCGAGCCCACCGTGAATATCGCCCGTCACATAGACCGTCATCGGATCACCACTTCCCTGCAAGTCGCTAGCCCGCATTCTGCACGATTACTAAGCTAACCGTTCCAGCCCTTCCATCCCTTAGGGCTTACCCCTCGTTCTTCCATCCAAACGGGTCAAGCACCCAAAAAACCAGATCGAGCACGCCGCCGGTCATCATGGCGCCGGCAAGGGCCATGCAAACGTGCAGGGAACTGGCACTTCGGAGCACGTCGAATGGCCCCAGAACAGCCAGCAGCGCGACCGCTGCGCCGGCTACGCACAGCGCAAGGCACGGCCCCGCGTCCTTGACGCACTTCTTTGCGAGATGCTTGGTGTTATCACTCATTGGTATCGAACTCCTTAGAGGATTGTTGTTCAGACTCTTGCCGCCGCGACAGGGTGAGCGGCAGGTTAAGTGTCACATGTCGTGCGGACACGTGCGGACACCGCCGAGTTACCCTACATTTTTAATATTTTGATATGTTGTTGGGTAACTACTCAGAAGGGAGGCATCGTGTCCGTCTTAGAAGATGTCCTGGAAGAGGAATACGCACGTTCGAGGCGCCTCCTCAACCTCATGGAGCAGGAGATTTGCCTCCTTCCAAAGGGCAGCATCCGCATGCGAAACATAAAGGGCCACGAATGCTGTTATCTCAACTATCGAGTTGGCGACAAGGTCAAAAGTGACTATGTCCCTGCTAAAGAGGTTGATGAGCTGCGAGCCAAAATCGAACGCCGAAGGGCTCTTGCGGCCGCCATCAGAGAACAGAAGCAATCTCAAAAGCAAATCATACGTGCGTTGGGGAGGGTGCCGAATGTTGACTGAGCAGCATCGAGCCTTCTTAAAAGTACTCGACCTAGTCGAGGAAGCAGGGTGCATCGACCACGTTATCCTCATCGGGTCCTGGGCGGAATTTGCCTACAGGCAGGCAATCTCGCTGCCAAAGTGTCCATAAACCCACAGAACACCCTAAGCTCAAAGCCTACCCATCAAGAAGTCGACTGCAGAGACGATTTTGATGCCGTCGATGTCGGTCGGATGGCTCCCCCGGCGAACGATAATGATCTTCTCATAACCACCGGTGATCTTCTCGAGCGACCTGAGCTCAAATGGACGCAGCTCGCGCTTGCGCGTCGCCTCCCCGTCAGTCGACTCTGTAACTTGGATGTCACGAAAGGCAATCAGCTTCTCGAGATATCTCGATTTTCAAGAACCGTCCAGCCGCTCATCACTCGCCCCAATTTGCAAGTTTTTCTCATGGGATGATAAGAACTTGCGATTCTTGCAAGTTTTTCTCACGTTATGGCACGATCTTGCATGCTCACCGCGGTCCATTTGCAGCCGGATTCTAATGAGGCAGCAGCCGGCAGCAGGCAACGTAATTGACGGCACAGACCGGCTCTTCGTAGTCACCCCTCCAGAGGCGCTAGACGAACTGTCGTGAAGCATCTCGTTTACAAAAGGAGAGTCGGAGAGTTCAAGAACGCAAGGCTAGTCTCTTTGGTAAAGATGGGGATGTTGGTAAGCGGGCGAATAAGAAACTGCTTAAGCATTGGAAAATGTAGGGTGAGTTATTTCATAAAACATGGCAGCCGTATGGCGAAGTGGGAATCCTAAAGGGAGGCGCGACAAGGCACGACTCAAATGTCTCAGCTGCGAATGCGGGCGCACTAACACGCTCGCGGCGGAATAGATATCGACGATGAAGGCCAACGCCGGCGCGCACTCCAGCACCTCGCCAACATAGAACAAAACCAAGTTCGAGCTCACTCACTTCAGCAGAGCGACGGCAAGGTGACCTATTTTATTAAGGCTCTGTTAGACCAGGATTGACATGCCGACCTGCCGGCTAACTCGCCGTCTCC
>CABUMZ010000023.1 GCA_902492825.1 uncultured Collinsella sp. | reverse complement strand
ACGAGCTCAATCGTCACGCCCGCCTCGGCGATCTGCCCCAAAAGCTCAGTCGCACGATCGTCGCCCGGCGCATAGGCGAGCAAACCATCAATCTTCTCGCCCACCTGCAGACGCTCGTCGATTTGCTCGAGTGCATCAGCGTAGCCGCCCACGCCAAATTCAACGCGTTCAACGGTAATGCCCTGGTCGATGACCTCTTGCTCAAAGCGATTGCAGCCTTCCCAGAGGTAACGATAGAAATAAGCGCCCTCACGCGATGCGCACGGCAGACAAAACAGCAGATTGATGTCCTTACGACGCAGGCTCGAAGCACTCGTGTTGCGGTGATAGCCCATCTCCTCAGCCTTAGCATTAACCTTGGCACGCACAGACTCGCTCACGCCGGCCTTGCCCGTAAGGGCCTTATGCACGGTGTTAATGGAAACGCCAAGCTCGGCGGCTATGTCCTTCATGGTGACGCGTGCGCTCATAGGGTTACTCCGGTACAGACGGGCAGCTAATAAATAATTCAGTTAACGATACCCCAAAAAATGCATGTCTACTCGCCGCACTCACGCTCGAATGTGTAAAAAGCCCCGCGAACGGATGCTCGCGGGGCGTTCAAGATACCCAGTTGTTTATTTGACACCGCGGCCTAAATTCTCAGCCACTTTGTCGACGCCTTTCAGCGCGGCGCACGTCTTTTTGTTGGAGCAATGCCCCGTGCAAACGCCACCCTGAGCGCAGTCAGCGCACGTGCCCTTGCGGTAGATGCGCACGCATACCGCGACAAACGCAATACCGATAACAGCCAGTACAACAATATCGATAGGTACCATAGCAAGCCTCCTCTAGTTAACCATCACTTACTTTACCCCATTCTCCACCTACCGAATAGGGACAGGTTTAATTTGGTCAGTTTTATCTGCGGAAATGCCATATCTCTCCCACCAAAAAACCCGAGTGTCGCTGGGACACCCGGGCTCGTGGAAAGGGGCTAATCCTTATTCGGACTTAAGCGGAAACTGCGGCGGAAGCAGTGTTGGTCTCGTCCCCGTCGGTCCAAGCGTGCTTGGGCATAGGACGGAAAATCTGGAAGAGCATCGCGACCAGCAGGACGATGGCTACAACCGTCCAAATACCAAACTGGCCAAGGACAAGCAGGTTATAGAACTGGTTGATGAACAGGCCGATCACCCAAGCAAAGGCGCACTCGTAGCCGATGGCAATCGCGGTCCACTTGCCGGAGTCCATCTGGTTGCGGATGGTACCCATAGCGGCAAAGCACGGAGCGCACAGCAGGTTGAAAGCGCCAAAGGCAACGCAAGCGCCCATGGTCGGGAACATGCCGGCGAACGCGGTCCACAGGCTCGGGTCGGTCTCGGCGGCGTCGGCAACGGACAGCAGCGAACCGGCGGTTGCGACGACGTTCTCCTTAGCGACGAGGCCAGAGACGGTCAGCGCGGTGGCCTGCCAGGTGCTAAAGCCGAGCGGGGCGAAGATCCAAGCGACCAGGTTGCCGAGCATGGCAAGCACGGAGTAGTCCATGAACTCCTCGGGGATGCCCTCCATGGCAGGCAGGAAGCCAAAGGCGCCGTTGTAGCTACCAAAGTTGGAGAGGAACCACACCACGACGGTAGAGGCGAAGATGACCGTACCGGCCTTCTTGATAAAGGCCCAGCAGCGCTCCCACACGTGCAGCGCCCAAGAGCGGATCGCCGGGAAGTGGTAGGCAGGGAGCTCCATAACGAACGGCGTCGGGCGACCGGCGAAGAGCTTGGTCTTCTTGAGCATGAGGCCCGAGGCGATGACAGCGAAGACGCCCAGGAAGTAGAAGAGCGGGCTGATCCACGCAGCGGTGGTGGAAGAATCGCCGATGATGGAACCCATGAGCAGGGCAATGATCGGCAGCTTGGCGCCACAGGGAATGAACGTGGTGGTCATGACCGTCATGCGGCGGTCCTTCTCGTTCTCGATGGTCTTGGTGGCCATGACGCCGGGGACGCCGCAGCCCGAGGACACGAGCATGGGGATAAAGGACTTACCGGACAGGCCAAAGCGGCGGAACACGCGGTCCATAATAAAGGCGACGCGGGCCATGTAGCCGCAGTCCTCCAGGAAAGACAGCATCACGAACAGCAGGAACATCTGCGGCACAAAGCCGAAGATAGCACCCAAACCGCCGACGATGCCGTCGCAGACCAGCGAATCGACCAGGCCGCCGTCCTCGGTGCCCCACTCCTGAGCGATGCAAGGTACCAGTTCGCCACGAGGGCATCGTGCACCACGGTGGTGATGCCGGGGACATAGGGGCCATACTGTGCCGGGTCGACCGAGTCGGCATTGTCGCCCGCAGCCTCGACGGCCGCATCGTAGGCGTCGCGGCCCTGGCCGAGCACATACCAGCCGTCGGTACCGAAGAGCTGGTCGTTGGTGAAGTCGGTCACCGTGCCGCCCAGGGTGGAAACGGCGATGTAGTACACGCAGAACATGATGACCACAAAGATCGGCAGGCCCAGGATACGGTTGGTAACCACACGGTCGATTTTCTCGGAGGTGCTCATCTTGGCCGGAGCCTTGGTGAGGCACTCATCGATGATGTGCGCGATGACGCCATAGCGCTCACCGGTGATGATGGACTCGGCATCGTCGTCGCAGTCCTGCTCGCACTGGGCGACCAGCTCCTCCACGCGAGCGGCCTTCTCCTTGGTGAGGTTGATGAGTTTGCAGGCGTCCGCGTCGCGCTCAAACAGTTTGACCGCGTAGTAGCGGCGCTTTTTGGCGGGAACGCTTGCCGGCAGGTTGTTCTCGATGTGGTCCAGAACGTCCTCGATGGAGGAATCGAACTTGTGCTCCGGCACCTGGCCCTTAGAAGCGGCAGACTTCTTGACCTGCTCGAAAAGCTCCTTGATACCCTTGTTCTTAAGAGCCGAGATCATCATGACCGGGCAGCCGAGCTTCTTGGACAGCTTGTCGGTGTCGATCTTGTCACCGTTCTTCTCGACCAGGTCGGCCATGTTGAGGGCAACGACCACGGGCAGGCCGGTCTCGATAACCTGAAGCGCCAGGTACAGGTTACGCTCGAGGTTGGTGGCATCGACGACTTGGACGACAACATCGGGCTCGCCGCTCATGAGGTAATCGCGCGAGCATTGCTCCTCGGGGCTGTAGGGGGAAAGCGAGTAGATGCCAGGGAGGTCCGTGATGGTAACGTTCTTGTCGCTTAGGAGTTTGGCCTCCTTTTTCTCAACCGTGACGCCGGGCCAGTTGCCAACGTAGCCGTTGGCGCCGGTGATCAGGTTGAAAAGCGTGGTCTTGCCGCAGTTGGGGTTACCCGCCAGCGCGACATGGATCTGAGAATCCGCCATTCAATCCTTCTTCCTTGTGTGCCTGCGCTGCTTTCTCCGCGCAGGCTGGATAATGTGCTTCAAAGATGCTGCATTAAGTTAGAAAAACCTAACTTTATCTGCAGAAATATGCGCCGCGAGTCCTTACTGGACCTCGACGACGGCGGCCTCCTCCTTGCGGATGGAAAGCTCGTAGCCGCGCACGTTGATCTCGACCGGATCACCGAGCGGTGCAACCTTCACGACCTTGAACGAAGTGCCCTTGATGAGCCCCAGGTCCATAAGGTGGCGGCGAAGCGCACCCTCACCGTGGAGCTTGACGATGGTGGAGCTCTCGCCCACCTTAACGTCACCCAACGTCTTCATTTACTTGTCCCCCTTTCAGTGCGTACAGAAATACCGTCGACTAACCGACGGTCATGATGTGCATGGCAACCTTGGAATCGATGCCAAAGCGTGCGCCCAGCACAGTGACGATGATATTGGCACCACTCGAACTCACCACGTGGATTTCGTTGCCCTCGACAAAGCCGAGATCCTTGAGGTGGTGCTTCATGTCCTCATTGCCCTTTACACGGGACACGCGCACGGTTTCGCCCGCTTTTACCATCGAAAGCGGCATGGCCGGCATCTGCGGTCCGCAAGACATGAGTGGCTCCTAACGTCAGTTCGTCCTCAACATCGACGCGATAAAAGTTAACCACGTCTATGTTCGCTATAGTAAACTAGCACGTGGTTAACTTTTTGGAAAGGGCTCCCATTCAGATTTCGAAAAAGTTTCCTATACGAAACAAAGGCACCGCAAAGACCGTCTCTTTGCAGTGCCTATTGATACCAATTTATGCAACAGAGGGGACCGCCCCTTTGTCACATTGTTGAGGTTAAAGCGAGAGGTTTCTGATCGACGTGACGCAGGAGGCCTCATCCACGCCCGAAACACGGAACACGACGTCTTCGCCACATTCGCCGCAGAGTGCCATGAGCCCTATAACGTCGCGGCCATCCGTGTGGCGATCGCCGATACTGACTGACACGTCGCTACGATGCTTGGCAATGATGTCATAGAGCAGCGCAACCGGGCGGGCATGTAATCCCAACGGATCTTTAATCGTCTTTGTAAACTCGACCATGTCCCCTCCCACGACATCGCACATTCGGCCGGCAAACCCAGCCACGTGGTAGTTATTGTACGTTACCGGCCGCATCCCCGTCCCAAAAAAACGAGGGAAGGCACACGTCCTTCCCTCGTTGCGGGCAATATGTAGTCGCTCGCCTACATCAGGCGCAGGCTGACGTCCTTGAGCTGGGCGCCGGAAACGGCACTCGGAGCACCCGACATAAGGTCGGAGCCGCTGGCCGTCTTGGGGAACGCCATGACGTCGCGGATGGAGTCGGAACCGGTGAGCAGCATGCACACGCGGTCCAGGCCCAGAGCAAAACCGCCCATCGGGGGCGCACCAAACTTGAGCGCCTCCATGAGGAAGCCAAACTGAGACTCGGCGCGCTCCTCGGTAAAGCCCAGGAGCTTGAGCATGGACATCTGCATCTCGGCGTTGTGGATACGCATACCGCCGCCGCCGGCCTCAAAGCCGTCCATGACAAAGTCGTAGGTGCAAGAACCGGCTGCCAACGGGTCGGCCTCGATCTTGGCGATGTCGGTCTCGGTCGGCAGGGTGAAGGGCTGGTGCTCGGCAGCATAGGCTTTGCGATCCTCATCCCAGTGGAACAGCGGGAAGTTGACGACCCACAGGAAGTCGTGACCCTCGCGCGTGATCTCGAGCGCGTTGGCCATGTGCGAACGCATACCGCCCAGGATCTCGTCGGAGAGCAGGCGCGGGCCGGCGGCGAACATCACGAGGTCGCCGGGTTCGACGTCCATGCGCTCGCGCAGGGCGGCCATCTCCTCGTCCGAGAAGAACTTGACGATGGGGCTGTTGATGGAGCCGTCCTCGCGGAAGGCGATCCATGCCAGGCCCTTGGCGCCAAACGTGGAAGCCACGCCGGCGAGCTTATCGATCTTGGCACGTGCCCAGGCACCGGCGCCCTTGGCGTTGATGGCCTTGACGACAGAGCCCTCCTCGTTTGCGGCGGTCGCAAAGACCTTGAACTTGGAGTTGGCAAAGATGTCGGTCAGGTCGACCAGGTGCATGCCATAGCGGGTATCGGGCTTGTCGGAGCCATAGGTGTCCATGGCATCCCAGTAGTTCATGCGACGCAGCGGCGTGGGCATCTCGACACCCATGCGACCGAAGGCATCGGCAAGAACCTCTTCGAGCGCGCTCATGACATCGTTCTGGTCCACGAAAGACATCTCGATATCGACCTGGGTGAACTCTGGCTGACGGTCGGCACGCAGGTCCTCGTCGCGGAAGCACTTGGCAACTTGGTAGTAGCGCTCGACGCCACCGACCATGAGCAGCTGCTTCAGAAGCTGCGGGGACTGCGGCAGAGCGTAGAAGTTGCCCGGCTGGATGCGGCTGGGGACGATGAAGTCGCGGGCGCCCTCGGGCGTGGACTTGAACAGGGAGGGCGTCTCGACCTCCATGAACTCACGGTTGTGCAGCGCCTCGCGAATGGCAAAGGTAAAGTCGGAGCGCAGCTTGAGGTTTGCCATCATCTCGGGACGACGGAGGTCCAGATAGCGATAGCGCAGACGGGTGTCCTCACTGGTCTCGATGCCGTCCTCGATCTGGAACGGCGGGGTGACGGAGGTGTTGAGCACCTCGGCGTGATCGGTCAGAACCTCGATCTCGCCGGTCGCGAGCTTGGCGTTAGTGGTCTCCTCGCCACGGGCGCGCACGACGCCGTGGATCTTGATGGGCCACTCGGGACGCATGGTCTCGGCGATCTTAAAGGCATCGCCGTCGGAGTGCTCGGGGTCGAAGGTGAGCTGCGTAATGCCCTCGCGGTCACGAAGGTCGCAGAAGATGAGGCCGCCGTGATCGCGGCGACGGCTCACCCAACCGGTGAGGGTAACCTCTTCGCCCACGTTCTCGCGGCGAAGCTCGCCGCAGGTACGGGTGTGCATGGAATGCTCGTCGATGGGACGGGTCTGGCTCATACCAGTGATCCTCCTTTATGGATCTGTGCCGCCCCGTGTCGTTCCGGGCGGCGTCGTACAGATTTGCCCAGCCTGCGTAAACCGCGCAGCCAGACATGGCGTTCTATCTTATCGCACCTGTGCCGATGTACCGCGAAAAAGTAGCTCCTGCCCAAAGACTTGACGGAGACGAAACAATTGACGCACTGCGGCACCCGCCCGCACGCGTCACGTGCGACAATATGCCCCAATAAAACAGCACCCGGAAAGGCCCGTCATGACTGCACGCCTCATCGTTATGGATATCGACTCCACCCTCATCAACCAGGAGGTCATCGACCTGCTGGGCGAGGAGGCCGGCGTGGGCGAGGAGGTGGCGCGGATCACCGAGCGTGCCATGCGCGGCGAGCTGGATTTTAAGCAGGCACTTGAGGAGCGCGTGGGGCTGCTTGCGGGTTTGGACGAGAGCGTGTTCGAGCGCACCTTTGAGCGCGTAACGTTTACCCCCGGTGCGTTGGAGCTTGTGCGCTCGGCGCATAGCAAGGGCTGGAAGGTCGGCGTGGTGAGCGGTGGTTTCCACGAGGTCGCCGACAAGATCGTGGCTGCCGCAGGCATCGATTTTTGCCTTGCCAACCGCCTGGAGGTCGTGGACGGTAAACTCACCGGCAAGCTGGCGGCCGACATCGTGACCAAGGAGTCCAAGCTCATCCAACTGCTGGATTGGGCAGTTGAGTGCGGTGTCGATATGGCCCACACCGTGGCGATTGGCGACGGAGCCAACGATATCCCCATGATTCAGGCCGCAGGCACCGGCATCGCGTTTTGCGCCAAGCCCAAGACGCGCGAGGCGGCACCGTTTGCCATCGACGAGCGCAACCTGATGCTCGCCATGGACATCATCCTGCGCGACTAGTCAGTTTGCCTCACAACTTCATCAAATCTGACATATTAGATTTCCGAACAATTTTGCCCTAATGTTCGGAAACAACCCTTCGCATGCTAAACTTTTAAGCGTCGAAGGGAACTTATATGGACAAACGTGATCTTGAGCAATTGCTAAGTGACGTGGCAGACGGAAGCGTTGCACCGGCCGATGCCCTCACGCGCATCCAGACGGCACCGACCGCCGATCTGGGCTTTGCACAGCTCGATCTTTCGCGCGGGGTGCGCCAGGGAGCCGGCGAGGTTGTCTACGGCGCCGGTAAAACCGCCGAGCAGATTGCCGTCATTATCGTGGCGCTGCGCGACGCAGGCCAGGAGCACGTCCTGGTCACGCGTCTCGATGCCGACAAGGCAGCGCGCACCGCTGAGCTTCTTGATGACAATATCGACCTGGGTTATGTCCCGGACGCCCAGCTCGCCCTCGTGGGCGGCATGCCCTCCCCCACCGGCAACGGACGCATCGTCGTGGCCTGCGCCGGCACGAGCGACCTGCCCGTCGCCGAGGAGGCTGCACTGACGGCCGAGTTCTACGGCAACGAAGTCGATCGTCTCTACGACGTGGGCGTCGCCGGTCTGCACCGCCTGCTCGCACATGCCGAGGAACTTGCCCAAGCCCAGGTGGTCATCGCCATCGCCGGCATGGAGGGCGCCCTGGCAAGCGTCATCGGCGGCCTGGTGAGCTGCCCGGTCATCGCCGTCCCCACGAGTGTGGGCTATGGCGCGAGCTTTGGCGGCGTGGCCGCGCTGCTCGCCATGCTCAACTCCTGCGCCAGCGGCGTTTCGGTCGTCAATATCGACAACGGATTTGGCGCCGCCTACCAGGCAAGTCTTATCAATCATCTGAGCGCCGGTACACCCTGCGCCCGCTAAGGAGCATTCCATGTCCAACCATCAGCACACGCTTATCATCGACGGCACCTCGGGCATCAGCGGCGACATGACCGTCGCGGCGCTACTCGATCTGGGCGCCAGCGAGGAGCACCTGCGCGAGCAGCTCGCCACGCTCCCGGTCGACGGCTTTGAGATTGCCGTGACGCGCGTGAGCAAGCACGGCATCGATGCTTGTGACTTCGATGTTCAGCTCGCCAGCGAACTTGAGAATCACGACCACGACATGGCCTGGCTCTATGGCAATGAAGCTACTGCCGAGCACACGCACGAGCACGCTCATCACCACCATCACGACCACGACGAACACGACGAGCACGAGCATCATCACGAGGACGAGCATGTCCACTGCCACGAGCACACGCATGAGCACGCCCACGACCACAACGGTCACCACCACGCCCATCACCACCGCTCCCTAGCCGACGTCACCGAGATTATCGACGGCTCGCAGCTGAGCGATGGCGCCAAGCGTCGCGCGCTCGCCATCTTTACCGCGCTCGCCGCCGCCGAGGCCAAGGCCCACGGCAAAACGCCCGAGACCGTCATGTTCCACGAGGTAGGCGCCGTCGATTCCATCGTCGACGTCTGCTCAGTCGCCATCTGCCTCGATGACCTGGGTATCGAGGATATTGTCGTCGAGTCGCTCTCCGAGGGCCACGGCACCATCCACTGTGCCCACGGCCTTATGCCCATCCCGGTGCCCGCCGTCGTCAACCTATGCCAAGCAGGCAATATCGCCCTCACGCCCGCACCGGTCGCCGGCGAGCTCGTGACGCCCACGGGCGCCGCCATCGTCGCCGCACTGCGCACGTCCGAGCACCTGCCGGCCCGCTACCGCATCGAAGCCGTCGGCTACGGCGCCGGTAAGCGCCCCTACGAGGGCTGCTCCGGCACGCTCCGTTGCCTGCTTGTTCACGTGGATGCATAGCCATGGATGCCCGCAAGACAAAAAGCCGCGCCGCTATTGTCACGGCGTTTTCCGAGCTCCTTCGCGAGGAGGACTACGGCAAGATCACCGTCGGCGACATCATCGCGCGCGCTCACGTAGGCCGCGCGACATTCTACGGCCTCTTCAAGAGCAAAGATGACCTACTGTCCGAACTCGTGAGCGACATCTGCACCCACGCCCTCAACGACGATGGCACACCGCTCGACGACCCACTCGTGCAGGTCGAGCATATCCTCAACAACCTCTGGGAGCGCCGCCAGGGCGTTCGAGCCCTCGTAGCCGGTGCCGGCTCACGCGTCTTCGCCGACTGCTTACGCAAGACCATCATGTCACGAGCAGCCGAAACCGTCCCCGTCGACCCAAACGGCCCCGCCGCCACCATGGACCGAAGCTTCCTACTACACCACATAGCCTCAAGCTTCGTAGGAATGGTCCAATGGTGGGCCTGGCACAACTTCCAAGCAAATAAGGCCGACGTAGCCAAAGACTACCTATCAGCCATTAAGCCTCTCTTCAACTGAGTAAACCCCTCATCCCAAAGTTCCGACCTCATCTCAAAGCGCCGCCCCAACCCAAAGCACAATCCATCCCAAAGTGTCGACAGAAGCCCAACGCCCCTACCAGCAACAAGCCCCTCCCATCCAAATTCAGATATATATTGGGTTGCTTGTACGAACGCAACAAAGATCCCGCAGCTGTCCGCATGGGGTAACTTCCCAGCGCATTCCGCAGGACGCAAAAAGGCTCGCCGCACGAAGTGCGCAGCGAGCCTTTTTGCATGTCCGAGGACGCGCTGGGAAGTTACCCCATGCGGCCAGCGGACAACTATGTAGCCTCAGACTAGAACATGCCCAAGAAACCATGCACAAACAGCGCGGCCAGAGCGGCACCGACAAACGGAGCGATGCCAGGAACAAGCAGGCCATACTTCCAGTTGTTGTCGGCCTTGTTCTTAATCGGCAGCACCTGATAGGCCATGCGAGGACCAAGGTCACGAGCCTGGTTCATGGCGAAGCCGGTGATGCCGCCCATGCCCATGCCAACAGCCCAAACGATCAGACCGACGCAGATGGCGAGCATCAAAACGTTCTCGCCGGCGCGGCTAGCGGCAGCAAGGATGGCGCTGATGAACACAAAGGTGCAGATGGCCTCGCAGAAGAAGTTGCGAGCATAGTTCGTGCCCTCGGTAGTAGGGTTGGTCGAGAAGATGTTGCGCTGGGCAATAGGGTCGACGACGCCCTCGGAAGCCTTGAACTCATCGGCATACATAAGCCAAGCGATTACGGCGCCCACAAAGCCGCCGAGCATATCGGCAATCATGAAGGGGATGCAGCTGCTCCACGGCACCAGGCCTACGATGCACTGGGCAAGCACCATGGCGGGGTTCATGCACACGGCGCCGCCAAAGACAAACAGGCAGACCGAGATGCCAAAAGACCAGGTGGTGATGGCAAACATGTGACCGGAGCCCTGATACTTGGTGCCCTTGAGCACGGTATCGCAGTGCACGCCCACGCCAAAGATGATCATGAGGGCCGTTGCGCCGAATTCGCAGAGGAGTTTGGTAAGCATAAAACCTTATCTTTCTTGTCGGTTATAAACGATTCGTTTAGGCCGCGTACTAGTGCTGAGCGACGACAACGCCCAGGCCATCGGGAATGACGGCCACCTTGGCATCGGCACCCTTCATCTCAAAGGCGAGCTTGAGCGCCTCATCGAGGGTGTTGACCGGCGTCATGTGCATATCCTTGATCATCTGGTGATCGCACAGGTCGGTGACCATGATCACGGGATGATGTGCCAGGATGCGGGCGAAAATCTGGCTCGTCCACTGGTCGGGCAGGGTCTCGTCCTTAGGACGGTCGATGCAGGCGCGCTCAAACTCTGCCGGATCATTGTCGGCGATGTTGTGATAGAAGCCCTCGCCACCGTGACCGTCGGCACAGCCGGCGACGTCGATGATCACGCCGCCCTCGGGAAGCGTGGCCTCGGCAGAGCACATGCCCTTCACGGCCTGGTAGATGTTCTGGTCGAGCGGGTAGCCGCCGTTGGTGGTGATGGCAATCTCGCACTCGACGGGCTCAACGCCGGCAAGGCTCTTCACGAACTCGCAGCCAGCCTCGTGCGCCTTGTGGATATCGCCGGCAAAGGAGCCGATGACCTCGTGCTTGCCGTTGAGCACCACGTTCAGCACAAAGGCAAGGTGAGCCATCTCGGCAGCGGCAAACATGTCCTCGCTCACGTGGTTATGGCACAGGTTGCCGGCGCGCGAATGAGAATCGTTCACGAACTGGCCGTTGTGGTTGTACATGATGGTCTTGTAGCTGGCAATGCCAGGCAGGACGGACTTGCGGCTACCAGAGAAACCGGCAAAGAAGTGCGGCTCAATAAAGCCCTCGGCAAGCAGCAGATCGCAATCGGCAGCAATCTTGTTGATGATGCACTCGCCACCAGAAGGCAGGGTGCCAATCTTTTTCATCATGCTGTCGTCAGTCGCGACGTGCATAACGATTTCCTCGTTGGCAACAATCTCCTCGCCATACTTGTTGACGAGTTCCTCGTGCGTCGACGGACGGTGCATACCCGTAGCAACCAAAATACACACTCGAGCCTCGGGCGCAGCGGAATGGATGTGATGCAGCAGAATAGGCATCGTCACACGCGAGGGAACGGGGCGCGTATGATCGGAGCAAATAATGACGATATCCTTCTTGCCAGCACAAAGCTCCTCGAGCGAAGGCGAACCATAAGGGTTGGCAAGCGACTCCTCTACCAGCTCTTCCTGCGATTTCGTGGTCTTAAACTCGTTTTGATGACCTTCCATCACACCCGCGAAATTCTTATCCTCGAGCTCCAGATGCAACGTCTTGTGGTCAAACGGTAGTTCACATTCAAACAATGACGAGCGCCCTCTTCCTTTCAACTGACACACTAGATAAACCGTTGGAAGGATACGCCGCTCACCGAAAAACACCATCGTCCACCGACTCATTAACACAACGTTCATATTTGACCCACAATAAAACGGCCGCGACCCCAAAGGGGACCGCGGCCGCCTGTCAAAGACACTATAGACAGGATGATTTACGCAGCGCCGAGGCAAACATCTAGCCCGAGACGTACGCACGTAAGCCATTTTGCATAAATGCGTTAATTAATTGCATAAAATGGCACATGGATTTCTAGCCGTAACAGGGTGGTACCCTCCGGAGCGTGCATTTTTGCGAGTATTCAGCATCGCGGGATAAGATTTTGGTGTCAAAAGTCTTTCAAAAGGTAGATAGTCCTCATGACTCGTCCCATCTGGATAGCATGCGGCGAGAAACCAGCCATATATGATCGTCGCCAAAGCCCAATCGTCGTGCAAAAGCATCAACAAAGGCAGCGAAAGCCGGCTATGGCCTTATGCATCAATCTTTGGCTGCTGAAAACTCCGTTTTTTGCACGTCGCCCCAAGCACCACCCTCACCCAGCGGCTGATCCGCCGAAGACCGGACATCGCAGGGCCCGCCATCAGTTTACTTTTAGGCACACTCCGCAGGACGCAAGAAGCCCTCGCCGCACTCCACATTGAGCGCGAAGCGCACCTTATTCTCATCGGCCCCAATTCCTGAAGACCGAGGACGAAGGGACCCGATGGGTTTCCCTCTGAATGCATTCCGCAGCACGAAGCCCCCTTATCCGCAGCTCCGAAGGAGCAGGATAAGGGGGCTTCAAGTGCGAGGACGCATTCAGAGGGAAACCCATCGGGTCCCGGTGAGAGCCACAGGGCTATCGATTACCCCGTGTTCTGCAATCCTGCCGAGACGCCGGTCACAGTCGAAAGAATCAGGCTCATGTACTCGGCCTTCTTCTCCTCGGCCATCTCGTCCTGGTTCATACGCACCTCGCGAAGGGCGCGGACCTGGGCGATGGACAGGGCGTCGACGTAGGGGTTACGTACACGGACGGCGCAGCCGAGCACGCGACGGCGCTGCAGCGGCCACTCGTCACCGACGATGGCAAGGACCCACTTACGCGTGAGCTGCATCTCGGTAAAGACCTTCTCGGACAGATCCTGGCGGTCGCCCAGGTGCAGATACATCTTGGCGATGCGCTGGTCGGTCTTGGCGATCGACATCTCAATATTGTCGATAAAGGTGCGGAAGAACGGCCACTCCTGGTAGGCAGCCTTGAGCTGGTCAAGGTCGCCCAACTGCTCGCAGGCGGTGCCCAGGCCGTACCAAGCGGCCAGGTTAATGCGCGCCTGGCTCCAGCTGAAGATCCACGGAATGGTACGCAGGTCATCGAGCGACTTGGCGCCCAAGCCGCGCTTAGCGGGACGCGAGCCGATCGGCAGCAGACCGACCTCGGTCAGCGGCGTCACGGTCGAGAACCACGGTGTAAAGTCCTCGGTGTTCAGCAGGTCCAGATAACGCTCGTGGCTTGCGGTGTTGAGCTTCTCGGCCATATCCCAGAACTTCTGAGTGGTCTCGGTGTTAGTCTTCTCGACACTCGGGGCCGACTGCAAAAGCGTTGCGGCGGCAACGGACTCAACATGGCGCTGAGCCAGCGTGCGGTTGCCGTAACGGGCAAAGATGACTTCGCCCTGCTCGGTAAGCTTAAAGAAGCAGTTGACCGAACCCTTGGGCTGCGCCAGCACGGCCTTGTTGGCCGGGCCGCCGCCACGGCCCACGGCACCGCCGCGACCGTGCATGAGCACCAGGTCGATATCGTTCTTCTCTGCCCACTTGGCGATGCGCTCCTGCGCGGAGTGCAGCGCGAGCATGGCCGTGGTAGGACCGGCATCCTTGGAAGAGTCGGAATAGCCCAGCATGACCTCCATGCGGCGGTTGGTCTGGGCAAGGCGCTTTTGCACCACAGGCAACGTAAGCATCTGGTCGAGCACGTCGACGCAGCCCTCGAGGTCCTCGAGCTGCTCGAACAGCGGGATCACGTCGAGCTCGGGGACATCCTCCTCGTGTGCGAAGGACAGGTGGGCCAGCTCGAAGACGTCAGCCACATGCTGGGCGCTCTTGGTAAACGAGATGATGTAGCGGTGCGCCATCTTCTTGCCGTAGCGCTTTTGGATGGAGCCGATAGCACGGAAGGTATCGATGACTTCGCGCGTCATGGGCTGCAGGTCGCCATGGATACCGTTCTCGTGGATATCCTTGAGGGCGCGGGCATGCACCACGGAGTGCTGACGGAACTCCATCTCGACCATATGGAAGCCGAAGGACTCGACTTGCCAGATGATGGTCTGGACCGGGCCGTAGGCGGCACGGACGGCACCGCAGGCGGCCAGCGAACGCTGGACGACGCGCAGGTCATCCAGGAACTCGTCGGCGCTGTGGTACATGGTGTCGGTGATACGGCGCACGGTGGCGTTCAGACGGTCGGCCATGACGAGCATGACGGCGCGATGCGGCTCGTGCTCGGAGATCAGCTCGGCGCGGGCCGTGTACCGAGGGCTCATCTCGACCTGATGGTTCCACAGGTTAATGAGCTCGGCCGACGGCTTGCTGTAGGTGGCCTCGAGCGTGAGGTTGCGGCCGATGTGGCGGCACTTGTCCTCGAGCTTGAGCACCATGTGCGTAAAGTACTTGGCGGCGACCTCACGGGTCACCTTGGCGGTGACGTTGGGGTTACCGTCGCGGTCGGAACCGATCCAGCTGCCGGGATGGAAGAACGCCGGGCACAGCGGCGGCACAGTACCGGCCTTGTCGCCCAGCACCCAATCGTCAAAACGACGATAGATAACGGGGATAACGTCGAACAGCGTGTTATCGAAGATGTCGATGATGGTATCGGCTTCCTCGACCGGCGTGGGCTTCTTGAGCGCGATGGGGCTCGTACGCACCAGGGCGTCGATCTCCTGCAGCATATGGCGCTCGTTCTCCACCAGGTCGGAGCCGCCCAGACGCGGACGCTCCTCCAGCAGGTTGGAGATACGGCGGATCTTGCCCTCGACGGCCTTACGACGGGCCTCGGTGGGATGTGCGGTAAAGACAGGGTGGAACTCGAGCTTGTCGAGCAGCTCGTTGGCACCCTCGACACCCAGCTCATTCACCAGCTGGTGATAGGCAACGGTAAGCTCGTTGGCAGGATCGACCTCGGTATCGGTCGACGCACCGGCCTCGCGCTCGCGCAGCTGCGCCACACGGTAGTTCTCCTCCGACAGGTTTGCCAGATGGAAAAAGCTCGTAAAGGCGCGGACAATGACCTGCTGCTTATCGAGCGGCAGGCTGTCGATCAAATCGACGACCTCACGAAATGCCACGGCAGTGGGCTCGTCGGCGGTGGGCACGCCCTGCTCGTCGACGGCTTCGTCGGCAGCGCAGGTACCGGGGTTGCCGGCATTGACCACAATCTCGGCTGTCAAAATCTTGTCGAACAGGTCCGCGATCTCGGGATCATACTCGCTAAGCACACGGCGCTCCAGGCGCAAGAACAGCGCCAGATTGTCGCGCAGCTCCTCGGGGATCTCGATCTCGGCGAGACGCTCCCTGGACTCGGCATTCGAGCCGATTCGGTTAACGAGGCGGTTGACCACGGCAGCGACGCGCGCCGCGGCTTCGGGTACAGACTGGTTGCTTAGGTTCTCAGCCACGTTTCCTCCCATTCCTCCTTCTATGCACGTAACATGCGGTATTCATTATAGGCGCTTGAGAAATACTTTCGACACTGATTGCGCTTTACCACACAAAAGTATTTTCTGCATTGCAAAGGTTTTTGCCCTAAATGGTCGTATTTCTCGGTGGGCGGCATACGTAAACGGGGGCATTCCGCATAAAAGCGAAACACCCCCGTAACAATCGCTCTCCATGAGCAGGGCACGTTAGCAGGCCCGAAGCTCAAAAAGATGCGCTACAGGCGCTCGCGAACCGCCTCGACGACGTTGTCCAGATCGGCGAGCACCTCGTCATGGCTCTGCATGTCGCGCACTTTGACCTTGCCGGCGGCAAGCTCGTCGCCACCCAGGACCAAGATGAGCTTGGCGCCTACCTTATCGGCTTGCTTAAACTGGGCCTTGAGCGAACGACCCTGATAGTCGGCCTCGGTCACGATACCTGCGGCGCGAAGCTCCTGCGTAATGGCAAAGACGTTCTGACGCAGCTCCTTGCCGGCGTTGGCGACATAGACGCACGGGGCCTCATCGGCACCCAAATCGCTGCCAAAGGCCTGCAGGGCCAGCAGGGCGCGCTCAAAACCGACAGCAAAGCCGACGCCCGCCGTGGGCTTGCCACCCTCGAGCTCGACCAGGCCATCGTAGCGGCCGCCGCCGCCGATGGAGCCGACGCCGGCGCCAGGGGCCTCGACCTCAAAGACAGTACGGGTGTAGTAGTCCAGGCCGCGCACCAAGGTGGGATCCTCGACATACTCGATACCGGCGGCATCCAGATAGCGCTTGACCTGCTCGTAGTGCTCGCGGCACTCATCGCACAGGTTGTCACCCATCAGCGGAGCCTCGGCCATGATCTCGCGGCAGTGGTCGTTCTTGCAGTCGAAGGCACGCAGCGGGTTGAGCTCGGCGCGCTCGCGGCACTCATCGCACATCTCGTCGGCGTGATCGAGGATGAACTGCTTAACCTGCTCGCGATAAGCCGGACGGCACTGGGCGTCACCCATCGAGTTGATGAGCAGACGAAGCTTGGAAAGATCGAAGCCCAGGCGCTTGTAGAACTCCATGAGCATGATGATGCACTCGGCATCTGCCGCCGGATCGGGAGCGCCGAGCCACTCGATGCCCACCTGGTGGAACTGGCGCAGGCGGCCCTTCTGGGGACGCTCGCCGCGGAACATGGCCTCGGCGTAGTACGCCTTAAGCGGCGTGGAGCCCTGGGGCACCAGATTGTTCTCGACGACGGCGCGCACCACGCCGGCCGTGCCCTCGGGGCGAAGTGCTAGGCGCTGCTTGGGCTTGAGTTTGGTGTCGGTGCCCTCGGTAAAGACGCGCTCCAGGTTGGCACCGCTGAACACACGGAACATTTCCTTGCGCACGACGTCGGTCGACTGGCCGATACCGTGGACAAACACGTCCACCTGCTCGATCGCGGGCGTCTCGATGGGTTTAAAACCAAACGGCTCGAACACGCCGCCCGCAATCTGCTGCATCTTTTGCCAGGCGCGCATCTCGGCGCCGATAAGGTCGCGGGTTCCCTCCGCCTTCTGTGCCTGCATGGGCAAACACCTTTCTTTTGTATCGCGTCATAGGTAGTGGACATTATACGGCACAAAGCAGCAACGCGGCGGCGCGTCTGACCGAACGAGGGTATGGGGACTCGTTCGGCCAGACGTGCCGCCGCGGGCGAAACGGACAGGTGGCGATGCGCCTTGGCCTACCTACTCCCCTGCCACGCTCGCGCGCAGCTTGGCGGCGATGGGCTCGGATGCCAGCAGGAACACGAGCATGACCACGGAGCACGCCAGGCACACAATCCAGGTACTCGCAAAGGAGCCCGTGGCATCGAACAGCACGCCCGAGACGATGGCGCCCACGGTGCCGCCGACCATCTCGAGCGAGGTAATGGTGCCCGTGACCTTGCCGAGGTCGGCCATACCAAACTGCTTGGACGCGGCAATGGTAGGCGTGATGGTGCCCATGCACGTTCCGATGCCAAAGCTCACAGCGGCCACAATAGGACCAAGGTCCGTCGTCGGGAAGCACAGCGCCACACAGGCGACAATACACGCAACGGAGCCAAGAATATTGCCAAAGCGCAGGCCAAAGCGGTCGTAGATGGCACCGAGCGAAATCTTGGCGATAACGACCGTGACCATGTAGACAGAAAGCACCGTACCGGCCCACATGGGGTCGTGGCCGCCCGTGACGATCTTGGCGCCGTTGACGGTGACGCTCGTCATGTTGGTGACCTGGTTGGGGAGGATGGCGCCATTGACAAGGCCCATAAAGAGGAATGCCACGACAAGCAGCCAGAATGCCGGGCTCTTCTTAATGCGCGACCAACCGACGCTGACCTCGGGGGCCGTATGCTCGTCCTTATCGCCAGCGGTGGAAACAGACGGATCGCCTGGGTTCTCACCGAGCGGCTTAAGGCCAATCTCGGAAGGCTTGGTGCGGAAGGAATAGGCCGTGAGGGGCAGCGCCGCCACCATGCAGACAGCGGCAAGCACCAAGAAGGCGGAACGCCAACCCACGCTCACGATCAGCGAACTCACGGTCGGAGACAGAATAGCGCCGCCAAAGCCTGAGCCAGAAAGCGCAATGGAGATGGCAAGGCCGCGCTTGGCTGTAAACCAGTTGGCAGTGACGAGGCTAATGAGCGGGCGGGTCGAAGCGACAGCGAAGCAGCCCGAGACGACAAAGAGCACGTAGACCTGCCACAGCTCACCGACAAAGCTCATGCCGGCAAGCACCGCCGAGGTAGCGATAACGGTGAGCGAGCCCAATACGCGGCCACTCACTTTATCGGCAACATGGCCGATAACGAGCGAACCCACGACGCTCACCACGGTGGAGATGGCATTGGAGATGTTGTACTGCGCAAGGGAAATGCCCAGGTCGCTGACGATCAGCGGCTGGAACAGGCTCATGCAGTTGACGAAAATCGTGTAGCACGTGGCCATGATCACGAAGCCGGAGGCCACCACGAGCCAGCCGGGGAAGAACTTACGCTGCTGGGGCATACTGCTCCTTATTTAACAAACGAATAGCCGGCGCCGGGCGCCGGTAGTGCCCAAGATTGCCTTGAAAGACAAGGGCATAGGCCTTATGGCCATGCCCGCAGGCTTGAAAGGCAAGGTTGGATGCTACCGGTGGTCGGCGATATAGCCCAAAGCGACGGCGGTATAGGCCGCCGCACCGAGCGGCAGCTCGGCATCGTTAAAACGTGCCTTGGGATGGTGCTGGGCAAAATGCTCGTCCGTGTCGGTTACGGCCGCGCCCACGGTAAAGTACGCACTCGGAATCTCGCTCGAGATAAGCGCGAAGTCCTCACTCGCCATGGCATGGAAAAGCGGCAAGAAAGCCGCCTTGGGCAGCACTGCGCCCACATAGCCAAGCGACGCCTGAGTCATATCGCTGTCGAGCACAAGCGGCGGAACGTCCGAAAGCGTCTCGATGGTCGCCGGCGTACGATATGTTGTGGCAACGCCGTTAACGACCTCCGCGATGCGGGTCTTGAGGTGCTCCATGAGCTCAACATCGAAGCCGCGCAGCGTTCCCTCGAGCACGCAGGTGTCGGGGATGACGTTGGCCGCCAAGCCGCCAGCAAACTTACC
>CABUMZ010000022.1 GCA_902492825.1 uncultured Collinsella sp. | reverse complement strand
CAACTGTCCGCGGGCTTGCGGTGAGACACGCTTGTCTTATGCGTTTCTCGCCTAGATAAACAGGCTCAGGATCAGAACCATGATGAGGCCGACAACGGAGTTGACGAGCTCCAACAGGCCCCATGTCTTATAGGTATCCTTCATCGACAGGCCAAACGACTGCTGGAACAGCAGGTAGCCGCCGTCATACATAGGCGTGATGGTATTGGATGCGCAGGCGCAGACCAGTACTGCAAGCACCGGGTTGATGCCAAACTGCGTAACCATAGGTGCCACGACGCCGGCGGCGGTGATGGCCGAGACGGTACCCTGGCCGGTGAGCAGGCGCAGGACCACCGTGATCACCCAAGCCAAAATCAGCGGCGACACCGGCATGAGGCTCACCATGTCGGCAAGCGTCGCGCCAACGCCAGAAGTAATGATGACCTGCTTCATGATGCCGCCGGCACCGATAACGAGCAGCACGTTCGCGACGCCCTTGATAGCATCGGACATAGAGCTAGAAATCTCTCCGCCATCCATGCCGCGCGTATAACCATACGCAACCATGGCAAGAATCATCGTGATGAGCATAGTGATATCTGCGCTACCGATGCAGCTGGCAAGATCGTATGCAAAGCAACCCTCGCCCACCGTGTTCTTGATAATCGAAGCCCCAATCATGATGATTGCCGGGAACAGCGGCACCAGAATGGAAAGCCAAAACGGCGGAAGCTCGTCCGCGGGCCTGCGCTCCGCCGGCTTCATAACATTGCCAAGCGGCATGTCATCGAGACCGGGGATGAAATGGCACAGCAAAAGACCAGAGCAGATAAGTGTCGGAATCGTGACGATCAGACCAAAGATGTAGACCGGCGGAACCTCGGCACCAAAGGCACTCACCAGCGCCATAGGACCAGGCTGCGGCGGAAAAAGGGAATGGCCCATCGTGGTACCAGAAACAGCCGGGATAATCAGGCGCATATAGGGGATGTCGGCCTCTTTGGCGATGCTGATAACGAGCGGCGTAACGATAAGGAACGCCACCTCGTAGAACATGCTCATACCAAAGATAACGCCGATGATCAGAAGCGCAACAGGCAGCAGCTTAATACCGAGCTTGTCAACGATAGTGTCGGCAATCTGCTGCGAGGCACCCGAATCGGTCATCAGTTTTCCGATGGCTGCGCCAAAGATAATGATCAGCGCAAGCGACTTAAGCGTTCCGCCCAGTCCATCTTCCATGGTGGTGACAAGGTCGCCCACAGAGATGCCGTCGGCAAGGGCGATAAAAATGGCGGAAAGAATAAGCGCAATGATGCTGTTGATTTTAAACTTAACGATCATGGCGACCAGCAGGACTACGCCCACCAGCACCCAAAGGAGTGAAACAACTCCTGCATTCATAGATAAGCTCCTTTTTTCACTGGCAATGAAGCCAAGTGCTTCTATTCGAAATAGCAGCTTTTACTCGCTTACAGGTTGGCGACAATTGCCTGGGCGATCTCGTCGTACTGAGCCGACTCGAGCGTGACGCGACCGGGGTTCATGGCAAACACGTCGCCAAACTCAAACGGGTCGTCCTTGTACTTGGGGACGATATGCACGTGCAGGTGATGCATGGTGTCGCCGTAGGCACCAAAGTTAATCTTGTCGGGATTGAACGCCTTGTGCAGCGCTGCCGCGACGTGGCGGACATCGGCCATAAAGGCGGCAGCGTCTTCCTCGGACATGCAGGAGATGTCATCGACGTGCTGCTTGGAGGCCACGATTACGCGGCCTTTATGACTCTGCTCCTTAAACAAGATGAGCTTGCTGGCAGGCAGGTCAAGCATGGGGATGCCAAAGGCATCGACGAGCGTGTTGTCGGTCCCGCACATGCAGTACGAGCAATCGGTATGCTGTTCCATGGTGATCCTTTCGATCTGGACAATGATGAATGCCGCTTTTGCGGCAGGTGTAATCCCTCGTTTACACCACCAGATAATGGACAGATACAACGCATGCGTAGTCGATACGAAATCGGTTTCGTATCGACTACCGCCATGATACAGCCAACGAGTTGTTGCGATTAGGTGAACGTTCACCTTTTTATTGTTTTTCTCTTCGCAAATAAAATCCCGTGCGTATACTTAGGCTCAAACGAAACCGATTTCGTTGAGCGTGGGCAATAGGATGCTAAGACGCACCCTACCATCTTGGCATCCTATTGCCCACGCAATGTCATTTGCTTTCCTCCCGTCTCGCTGGCCCTTCAGTCCCATTCCGGCACAGCGAGACACTTCCTAGACAACTGACCGTGGGGCCGGCTTTTCTGCTTTAACAGCAGTGCCTCCGATAACCCTCTTTTGCCGGTCCGGGTCAGTTTTTTCACACAACCGAAAGGACGGGTAGCAACATGCGACCGCTCATCATCATGAATGGCGAGAAGATCGATTGGTTCCATACCGTCATCAGGATGCTGATGTATCTGGCAGGCGTTGCAGTACTGGCACTCGGCATGAGTCTCCAGACGGCATCCGGCCTGGGCGTCGCCGCGCTCACGTGCTTTGCCACAACCCTATCCATGCTCACTGGCAAGACGCTCGGCTTTTGGATCACCGCAACCTACGTCGCCTACATCGTGGCGCAATTAGCCATCTTGCGAAGCGAGTTCCAGCCGCGCATCCTGCTCGAGTTGTTCTTCTCAACGCTGATTGGCGGCTTGACCGACCTCTTCATGGCGGTCAACCCACTGCATCCCACGGCACTCCCCACACAGATTGCGACCATGCTGCTCTCCCTCGCTGTCACCGCATTTGGCGTAAGTCTCGTCGTCAACATGGGCGTTGTCCCCAACGCGCCCGACGGCTTGGTGCAAGTCATTGCCGAAAAGCTTAAACGCCGCTTTGGTGACGTAAAAGTCGTGTTTGACTGCTCACATGTCGCCGCCTCGCTCGCGTTGTCGCTGATCTTTATGTACAACCTGGGCGGCTTTGGCGTCACGACCGCCATCTCGGCACTGTTCCTGGGCCATGTCATCAACGTCGCCAACAAGCTGTTCGCCCAGCGCTTTATCCGCGCGGCATTTGGAAAATAGCACCACCGCAAAACCCGCGAGTAGCGCTCACTTTGCTATATCTCACTATACTTTGCTATATCTTGCTATACTTTGCTATATCTTGCTATATCTTGAGCAAAGGTGGCTCACATGCAAACAAACCCTTTTAAGCCCACAGCAGGTAAAACACCTCCCACGATTATCGGCCGCGAAGATGTACTCGAAGAATTCAGTGAAGGCCTCGCCAACGGGCCTGGTGCCCCGGGGCGCCTAATGCGCATAGCTGGCGTCCGTGGAACGGGCAAGACGGTCCTCCTTGACGAGTGCTCACGTTTGGCGCAAAGCCGTGGCTGGACGGTCATAAAAGAGGTCGCAACCGAGGGACTTTGCCAGCGCATTCTCGAACAGCTGCAGCCCAAATTCCAGGCCAAACACGCCAGATTTGAGCCCACCGTAGCTGGCATATCCATCGGCAGCATAGATATTGAGCGAATCGGCCCATCGCTACGCGACGCCATGAGACAGACAATATCCAAGAATGGAAATGGCCTGCTCATCACTCTCGACGAGGTTCAAGACGCAGAGCTCGATGAGGTCCGAACGCTCTCCATTGCGATTCAGCAGGTTATCGGCGAAGACCTTGATATCGCCTTTGTTTTTGCGGGGCTGCCTTCGATGATTGAAAGCATCATCAACGGAAAGACACTTACGTTTTTGCGCCGTGCCCTCCCCTTTGACCTGAAGGCCGTGGCAGTAACCGAAGTGTCGTACTCCCTCGAGGAAACCATTGAAGCGTCTGGCATGGAGTTGCAGCCAGGTATTGCCGGCCAACTTGCCGAGGCAACGCAAGGTTATCCTTTCATGATCCAACTCGTTGGATACTACGCATGGCAGTTGGCAAGACGCGCACATACACCGATTATTGGAGAAGAAGAAGCCGAGCGCGGCATTGCAACGGCACGCGAACGCTTCTGCGCCATGGTGATTGAGCCCGCGCTGCAGCGCATTCCGCCCACGTGCATCGCTTATCTGCTGAGCATGGCGTCTTTGGGACAGACGAGCTCGACTAGCATGGTTGCCGATGGCCTAAACAAAACGCCTCAACAGGTGAGCTCCGTCCGCAGCCGCCTGTTAAGAGAATCAATTATCGAGGCTCCTTCGTACGGCAAGGTCTCATTTGCCATCCCCTACATGCGCGACTACCTCTACGAGCACAAAGCCGAACTGGAAGTTGAACTGTAGAAACGACAACTGCCCTGCAAGACGAAAACCGTTTTCGTACGGATTTAAAGCAGACGTAAACGGTTTTCGTCTTGATTTGCGTACGGAATTAAGACGTAAATTGCGCTTTCGTACGCTTATTACCAGACGCAAATTGTTTTCGTCCGGCTATGCGTCCCCAATCCAGACGAAAAAGGCCCCGAGCTCGTGTGAGCTCGGGGCTCTTTGTGCCGCGCATCTATGAGAGGAGATATTTGATGCGCATGGGCGCTACTCCATGTAGCCACCCTGAATGGCGGAAACTGCATGCTCGGTAAAGAACTTGAGCGTGCCGGAGGTATAGCGATTAGCCTTGGGCTTCCAAGTGGCTCGGCGCTCGGCCAGGACGGCGTCGACCTCGGCCGGCTCCATCTCCTTGCCGGCGATGCCCACGATAGACAGCGAGCGCTCGGGGATGTTGATCTGGATAAGGTCGCCCTCCTCGATCAGGGCAATCGGACCGCCCACAGCGGCCTCGGGCGAAACGTGACCGATAGCCGGGCCCTTGGAGGCGCCGGAGAAGCGGCCGTCAGTGATCAGGGCAATGCTCGCGCCCAGCTCGGGGTCGCTGGCGATAGCTTCGGTGGTGTAGAACATCTCGGGCATGCCGGAACCCTTGGGGCCCTCATAACGAATGATGACGGCGTCGCCGGGCTTGACCTCGTGCGTCAGGACGGCGTGAATGGCGTCCTCCTCGCAGTCGAACGGACGGGCCTTGAGCGTAGCCTGGAACATCTCGCGCGGAACGACGGTGTGCTTGACGACCGCGCCCTCGGGAGCAAGATTGCCGTGGAGGATGGCGATGGAGCCATCGGTGCCGAATGCCTGGTCAAACGGGCGAATGATGTCCTCGCGCTTGAGGTTCCACTTCTCCAGGTAGCGGCCGCACTTCTCGTAGTAGCCGTTGTTCTTAAGGTCCTCGAGGTTTTCGCCGAGGGTCTTGCCAGTGACGGTCATGACATCGAGGTGGAGCATCGACTTGATCTCCTCCATGATGCGCGGCACGCCGCCCGCATAGTAGAAGAACTGCGCCGGCCACTCACCTGCGGGACGGACGTTGAGCAGGTAGTGGGCACCACGGTGCAGGCGATCGAAGTCGTCGGCGGACATCTCGATGCCAAACTCACGGGCGATTGCGGGGATGTGCAGCAGGGAGTTGGTGGAACCAGAGATGGCGCCGTGGACCATGATGAGGTTCTCGAAAGACTCCTTGGTCACGATGTCGCGGGGGCACAGGTTGTGCTCGGAGAGCCACACGGACTGGCGGCCGGCCTCGCGCGCAAACTCACGCAGGTCGGAGCTGGTAGCGGGCAGCAGGGCCGTGCCGGGGAGCATAAGGCCCAGGGCCTCGGCGGTAACCTGCATGGTCGACGCGGTGCCCATAAACGAGCAGGCGCCGCAGCTGGGGCATGCGTTGTGCTTGGCAAACTCAAGCTCCTCGCGGGAGATCTCGCCGCGCTCGTAGCGGGCAGAAATCGCGCCGAGCTGCTCCAGGGTCAGCAGGTCGGGGCCTGCATCCATGACACCGCCGGTAACGACGATGGAGGGGATGTTGATGCGGCCCATGGCCATAAGGTTCGCAGGCAGGCCCTTATCGCAGCTGGCAACAAAGACGCCGGCGTCGAACGGGGTGGCCTTGGCATGAATCTCGATCATGTTGGCGATCATGTCGCGACTGGGCAGCGAGTAGTTGATGCCGTCGTGGCCCTGGGCCTCGCCGTCGCAGATATCGGTGCAGAAGTAACGGGCACCATGACCGCCAGCCTCGGCAACGCCGGCACGGACCTCCTCGACCAGATCAAACAGGCCGGCAGAACCCGGGTGCGAGTCGCCGAACGTCGACTCGATAATGACCTGCGGCTTGTCCAGATCCTCGATGGACCAGCCAGAGCCCAGACGCAGCGGGTCCATCTCGGGGCTGATGGTGCGGAACTTGCCGGAACGCGGCTGCAGCTTGGCAACCAGGTCGGCTGCCTCCTGCTGAATCTGTGCCTTGGTCTTCTCGTCCATAATGCTCTCCTCTTTTGGTTTGAACGGTTGTACCAATCGTTGGTTAATGAATCGGGTGAAAATGGGTACCGAGCGATGCACTCGGCGGAAGATGCTTAGCTACGCGAACTAGGCGAAGAACGAAATCACCAGGGCGCAGGCAAGACCCGAAAGGCCGATGAGCGTCTCCATAACGGTCCAGGACTTGAGGGTGGTCTTCTCGTCAATCTCCAGGAACGAGGAGCACATCCAAAAACCGGCATCGTTGACGTGCGAGAGGGCCGTGGCACCGCCGCAGATAGCAAGACAGATAGCGGCACGCATGAGCACTGAGGCTCCGGCAACCGCGGGCATGGCGGCCATAATGCCCGATGCCATGGTCATAGCGACGATGGAGCTGCCGACAGAGGCACGCACCATGACGGCAATCAAAAAGGCAACGACCACCAAAGGCAGCGGTGAGGCCTCGAGCATAGGGCCGATAACCTGGCCCAAGCCGCAGTCCTGCAGCATCCAGCGAATGACGCCGCCACAGGCGATAACCAGCAAGATCATGCCGACGGGCTTAAGAGAGCGGTCGAGCAGGGCCTTGAGCTCGGCACCGGAGTAGCCGCGCCGCGCGCCCAGCAGATACATCGCGACGAGCGTGGCGAGCGTCAAAGCGACGAACGGCTTGCCCAGGAAGGCAAGAATCGAGGCGAGTTCGGCGGGCATGGGGATATAAGAGGACAACGTGCCCAGCAAAATCAGACAAAGCGGCGTGAGCACGATCGCGAGCACCATGCCAAAGGAAGGAAGCTCCTTTTCGTCGCTCGCACCCTCGGCAGAGGTAAAGTGCTCCGGAACATCGGTAAAAATGCGACCGCCCACGTTGCGGCCCCAGATGACGCCGGCAATTGCCATGGCGATGAAGGCGGTGGGGATACCGACGAGGATCATGGTGCCCAGGTCGACACCGAGCGTGCCGGCGACCAGAACCGACCCGGCCGATGGCGGCACAAACGCATAGCCAGCGGCAAGTCCCGCGAGCAGCGCGATGCCATAGTAGAGCGTCGACTTTTTGGTCTGCGATGCCACGCTAAACGCAAGCGGAATCAAAACGACCACGCCGGCCTCAAAGAACACCGTAGTGCCGATGACCAAACCGGTGATGCCCAGCGCCCAGCTGGAGTGGCCCTGGCCAAAGGTATCAATGAAGGTCTGGGCGATCTTCTTGGCGCCGCCGCTCTCCTCCAAAATCTGGCCAAACATCGATCCCAGGCCAATGAGCAGGGCGATGTTTTGCAGCGTGGTGCCCACGCCCTTGGTGACAGTGTCCGCCACCAGGTCGAGTGGCATACCGGCGCCGATGCCGATCGCGAGCGCCGAGACCATCATCGAAAGCACGGGGTGCAGCTTGAACTTGATGATGAGCGCAAGCAGCAGCGCGATGCCCACGATGGCGGCGATGACCAGCCTGGTGGGATCAGCCATAAACGTTGGGTCTGACATCTTTCCTCCAATTCATCAGACCTTTTGAATTCGTCTGATGACTATAGCGTGTTTTGGAAAGGTCTGATGTTTCATTTTGAAATTTGTTCGAAATACATCTGATGTATTTGGTAAACGGTCGTATTTGCGCTGCGAACGGCATATCTAAGCCGCCCGACTCAAATCCAGCGGCCAATATCGCATCCGTGGTGCGCTAAAATAGCTCAGATGAATTTTGTAATGAAAGGTATAGCTATGGCCCGCGCCGAATCGGGACTCCCCGAGCAAATATCGGAGAAAATCATTCAATTGATTCTGGATGAACACCTTGAGCAAGGAGATCGCCTGCCTAAGGAAACCGTGCTGGTCGAGCGCTTGGGCGCCGGCAGGAGCACTGTGCGCGAGGCCATGAAGTTGCTGCAATCGCGCAATATCGTGCGCATTAAGCAGGGTTCGGGCACCTATGTGGCGTCAAACCCCGGCGTTGCCGACGACCCGCTGGGCTTTACCTTTATCGACGACAAGCAGCGTCTGGCGCGCGACCTACTCGAGGTGCGCTTTATGGTCGAGCCGCAGATGGCACGCATGGCAGCCGAGCACGCAACCAACGACCAGGTCGTCTGTATCAAAGAGCTCTGCGACGAATCCGAGCGCCTGGCCGAGGCCGGTGAGGATTACTCCGCCGCCGACACCGCGTTCCACAATGCCATTGCCGAGAGCTCCGGAAACCTCGTCGTTCCCCGCCTGATGGGCGTGCTCAAGGCATCCGTCCCCCTCTTTATCGACGTGACCGGCAAAAAGCTCGTCGAGGAAACTATCCGCACGCACCGCGATGTGGCCGACGCCATCGCCTCGCGCAATCCCACCGCCGCGCACGACGCGATGTATCTGCACCTGGTGTATAACCGCAACATGATTGCGGAGGGAGCAGAAACAAAAGGCATTTAGGGCCCGACAATAATCTTTCTTTGGCAAAACGCAGGCGGCGGCTGCCCAACACACAGGGCAGCCGCCGCTTTTTGCAATCGATTGGTGCAAAGGGTTTGACTAGAGCTCGCAGACAACCTTGTAGCCATCGCCGATGGCGTCGCGGATGTTGCCGCACTTGTTGGCATCGCCCAGCACGTGGGTGGCAACACCGGCAGCGACAAGGTCGTCGGCCAGCTTGGTATTGGGACGATAGCCCATGGCAAGCACCAGCGTATCGGCATCGGCGATGGTGTGGACCTCGCCGTCCTTTTCGTAGCTGATAGTGTCCTCGGTGATCTCGGTCACCTTGGCCTCGGTCAGCACGTGGACGCCCTTTGAGAGCATGCGCGTGATGAGCACCGCGCGGCCGGCGCCGCCCTCGTTGGCGGCAAGCGTCTTGGTCATCTCGATGACGGTGACATCGCGGTTGGCCGGCGAGAGGTCATTGACCAGCGGGGCCAGGTAATCTGCCGTCTCGCAGCCAACGGTGCCGCCGCCCACGATGACGATCTTCTTGCCCGGGAAAGCCTTGCCGCCCAGCAGGTCGTCGGCCGTCATAACCTGCTTAAAGCCCTGCATGAAGGCCGGAGCGATGGGCTCGGCGCCATAAGCCAGGACAACCTCGTAGCCGGCGTAGTCGCGCTGAATGTCCTCGGCAGTAAGCTCGGTGCCAAAGACGCACTTCACGCCGGCCTCGGCCAGGCGACGGTACTGATACTTGATCACGCGGGTGAGTTCCTGCTTTGCCGGCGGAACGGCCGCGATACGCATCTCGCCGCCCGGCTCGTCCTGCTTATCCACGAGCACCACGTTGTGGCCGCGCTTGGCGGCAATGTAGGCTGCCTCCATGCCCGCGGGACCGGCGCCCACAACCAGTACGTTCTTGGCCTCGGCGGCAGGCTCGTAGCCGGCCTCGTCGCGCTCCACGTCCGGATTAACGGTGCAGGAGATGCGCTTGCCAAACATGATGCCGTTCAGGCAGCGCAGGCAGCCGATGCAGGGGCGGATGTCGTCGGCGTTGCCGGCAGCGGCCTTATTGCAGAACTCGGCATCGCACAGATTGGCGCGGCCCATCATGCAGATGTCGGCAGCGCCGTCCTCGATCAGCTCCTCGGCGATCCAGGCCTCGTTGATACGTCCGACGGTGGCAACGGGAATGTTGACGTGCTTCTTGATCTCGCGCGAGCAGGCGGCATGCGAGGCCTGCTGCGTACCGGCGGCGGGAATCGCGGAGCCGCGCTTGATGGTGGTACCGCCCGACACGTGAATCATGTCGACGCCGGCCTTCTCCAGGCGACGTGAGACGTAGATCATGTCGTTGAGGGTCAGGCCGCCATCGGTGTACTCATCGCCCGAGATGCGAACGTCGATGATAAAGTCCTTGCCGCAGCGCTCGCGAATCTCGGCGATGACCTCGAGTAAGAAGCGCATGCGGGCGTCGAGCGAGCCGCCGTACTCGTCGGTACGCTTGTTGTAGAGCGGAGTCAAAAAGCCGCCGAGCATGCCGTGGGCGTGTGCCGCATGGACTTCAACGCCATCGACACCGGCCTTCTGCATACGCACGGCAGCGTCGCCAAACTGATGCGTGAGCTCGTGAATCTCCTCGACCGTGATGGGGCGCGGTGCCTCGCGGGCGTAAGACGGGCCCACAAAGGACGGAGCGATCAGGCGCGGCGTGCCCGGAATGTTAAAGGCCATGTAGGCGGGGTGGAAGAGCTGCGGCATGATCTTGCAGCCATACTCGTGGACGGCCGCGGCGAGCTTTTCCCAGCCGGGGATAAACGTGTCGTCGTAGCAGCACATATCACCCGGCAGATAGGTATAGGTGGGCTCGACCGTCACGACCTCGGTGATGATGAGGCCCACGCCGCCCTTGGCGCGGGCACGGTAATGATCGACCAAGTCGTCGGTCACATAGCCATGATCGGCCAGGTTGGTGGACACCGGCGGCATAAAGACGCGGTTCTTGACCTCGGTTGTACCGACCTTGATCGGGCTAAAGAGCATCGGGTAGGCAGAGGACTCCATACAGGCTTCCTTTCGTTTGAGCCGCTCGGCGGCAGTTGCTAACGTACCTATCGTATCAGCAACCACACAGCACCCGACCGCACGCGCTCCCCCAGTCTCTGCTCAACCCCCAAAAAGTTGCGGTGGAATACGGAGTAGATAAGGCCTTTGATAGCCAAAACAGTCCGTATTTCACCGCAACTGATGGGCGGGATGGAGTTAGAGGCCCAGGTAGGCAATCATACCTTCGACGGCGAGTTTGGCACCAGCTACGGCATGAACCACGGTGAGCGGGCCGTTGACCACGTCGCCGGCGGCAAAGACGCCAGGCACGGTAGTCATGCCATACTCGTCGACCGAAAGCAGGCCGCGATGGTCGGTCTCCAGACCGCCAGTTGTAAGCACGAGTTTGTCCTTGGGCACCTGAGACGCCGCAATCACAACCGTGTCGGCAGACGCATGGTCGAGTTCTTCCTCGTAGCCCACCACGTTGTTGTCCTCGTCAAAGATAGCCGTCTCGAACACCGGACCGTTATCATCGATGGCGCAGATCGCCTTGCCGCGCACAATCTCGGCACCGTCAAGCTCGGTCAACTCCACCTCGTCGTCAATCGCAGAGATATGACGCGAACGGGCATACACAGTGACCTTGCGGGCACCCGAGCGAAGCGCCGTACGGGCCACATCCATGGCTACGTTGCCGGCACCGATTACGGCCACGTTTTCGCCGATCGCCACGCTCGTGGGGTCAACGAGGTAGTCGATGCCAAAGAGCACATTGCCGCGCGACTCGCCGGGAATACCCAGCTTTCGAGCTCGCCAGGTGCCGGTACCAACAAAGACCGCATCGTAGCCGTCGCGCAGCAAGTCGTCGATGTGGAGCGCACCGCCGATGGTGGTCGAGGGGCGAACGCGCACGCCGAGCGAGCACATCACGTGGCGGTACTTTTGCACGAGCGAGCGCGGCAGACGGAACTCGGGGATACCGTACTCCAGCACGCCGCCGATCTCGGGCCGCTGCTCAAAAACAGTGACGGCGCAACCCAGCTGCGCCATCTTAATGGCCACGGTCATGCCGGCAGGGCCGGAGCCGACCACGGCGACCTGTTTGCCGCACGACGGCACGGGTTTCCACTCTTTGCGGTCCAAATACGCCGTAGAGATATAGTTCTCGATGCTCGAAAAATGCACGGGCGCGCCCTTTCGGCCCTGGATGCACGCGCCCTCGCACTGGCCCGAATGGTTGCACACCATGGAGCAGACCGCACTCATCGGGTTATTCTGGAACAGCAGCTCGCCCGCCTCTTGCAGACGGCGCTGCTTAAAGAGGTCGATAACCTGCGGAATGGGCGTCTGCACCGGACAGCCCTTTATTTGACAGAACGCCTTTTTGCAGCCCAGACAGCGATTTGCTTCCTCAACGATGTGGATAGCCACGCAATTCCCCTCTATCGACCTGGACGAAATCGGCTTCTTAAACCAATTTGCCCGAATTTATAACCATAGATACGTCAACAGTGCGGAAAAGGGCACCGAAAAGCATCTCACAAACGCGCAGTAGCAACCCTTCCCTCGCACGGAGCCACTGTGCAGCCCCGTCATCGAGATCAAAAGATTCGCCACCCCTACGAATGGCGAATCTCTCTACAGGCAGACGCCGTCTTTCCAGATACTGATCTCGTGGCAACCGCGGCGCTCGGCACTCGTTAGCTTACCGCTCGCTGTATCCAGTACCAGCTGATACAGGTCGCGGGCAGCCTCGTCGAGTGTGCGTTCGCCTGTGGCAATCACGCCGGCGTTAAAGTCCATCCAGTTGGCCTTGTGGTCGCACAGACGCTGATTGGTGAACACCTTGAGGGTGGGCGCCGGTGCACCAAACGGCGTGCCGCGTCCAGTCGAGAACAGAATCACGTGACAGCCAGCAGCCGTCAACGCCGTGGTGGATACCATGTCGTTGCCCGGGCCGCACAGCATGTTCAGGCCATGCTTGGTGACCTGACCGGCATACGGCAGCACGTCGACGATGGGTGCGGAGCCGCCCTTTTGCACGCAGCCGCAACTCTTGTCCTCGAGCGTGGTGATGCCACCGTCCTTGTTACCGGGACTCGGGTTCTCGTAGACCACCTCACCATGGCTAATAAAGTAATCCTTAAAACCGTTAAGCATGTCAGAGGCAGCGTTAAAGACCTGCTCGTTCTCGCAGCGATCGAGCAGGATGCTCTCCGCGCCAAACATCTCGGGCACTTCGGTGAGCACCGACGTGCCGCCACGGGCGACGACCATATCGCTCACGCGACCGATCGTGGGGTTGGCGGTAATGCCCGAAAGACCGTCAGAGCCGCCGCACTTAAGACCAATAACCAGCTCTGAGGCCGGAATGGGCTCACGCTTGGCCTGCTTGGCCAGGTCAGCCAGCTCGGACAGAATCTTGTGGCCCTCGATCTGCTCGTCGGCTACATCCTGGCAGGTGAGAAAACGAACGCGCTCGTGATCGAAGTCACCGAGCTCGTCGAGCACCTGCTGATGCGTGCAGTTCTCGCAACCGAGCGACAAGAACAGCACGCCCGCGGCGTTTGCGTGACGCGACAGCGCCACCAGCAGACGACGGGTCTGGGCATGGTCGGCGCCGGTCTGTGAGCAACCGAACGGATGCGGGAAGTAATAGACGCCCTCCAACGAGCCCTCGACCAGGTCCTGAGCCTGCTCGCACATGGCACGAGCGACTTCGTTGACGCAACCGACGGTGGGAATGATCCAAAGCTCATTGCGCGTGGCGGCACGACCGTCGGCACGGCGGAAGCCCATAAAGGTCTCGGCCTCGACCGGCTCAGCGACCGGATGTGTCGGATTGTAGGCGTACTCGATCTCACCCGAGAGGTTGGTCTTCACGTTGTGCGTGTGCAGCCACTGGCCGGGCTGAATGTCCTTCGTCACGTGGCCGATGGGAAGACCGTACTTGATGACATCCTCACCGGCTGCAATGGCGCGCACGGCCAACTTGTGACCCTGCGGGATATCCTCCGCGGCAACGACCTCGCCCACGCCGGGAACCTCGACGACAGCACCCTTGGCGAGCGGCGACAGCGCAACGATGACGTTGTCGGCCGGATTGATCTGGATAGTGTTCATTACAAAGAGTCCTAACCCTACAGGTTGAGCAGAAGTCGAGTGACGCCCGCCAGTTACCCGGCGGGCGTACAGAAGGATTTAGGCCTGAGCGTTCGCGAACGCCTGCTTGACGCCCTCGGAGCGCACGACGGCGAGAGCGTTGACGACAAACTCCTCCAGGCCGGCGATCTGCGTAAGATCCTCGCCCCACATTTGCTCGTTGGAGAGCACATCGTGCACCAGCTCGGCGTCGTCGGCGCCGGCGTGGGCAGCGTAGAAGTCGAGCACAAAGGCGTCGTCCTGAGCGGTGTACTCGGTGCCGTCGGAGCGACGCAGGTGCAGGCCGTCGCCCTCGCGGGACACGAGCTCCTGCGTGTAGAAGGAGATGAGCGTGGCCAGGCTCGTCGCCAGGCACTTGGGCAGGTTGCCGGTCTCGGCAGCGTAGTCCTTGAGCGTAGGCAGGTCGCGGGCACGCCACTTAGCCGTGGAGTTGAGGCAGATGGAGAGCAGCGCGTGGTCGATAAACGGGTTGTCGAAGCGGTTCTCAACAGCGGCGGCAAAGGCCTTGCAGTCCTCGACATCCAGGTCGGCGGCAAGCGTCGGAATGACCTCGTCGTAGAGCATAGTGTTCATGAAGCCGCGGACGGTCTCGTCGTGCATGCAATCGCGCACGATATCAAAGCCGGCAACCCAGGAACCCGGGACAAAGGCGGTGTGGGCGCCGTTGAGGATGCGGACCTTGCGCTTCTTGTACGGGGTGACGTCGAGGGTCACAAAGACACCCGGCAGACCGGCCTTCACGAAGGGCAGACGCTCCTTGAGCGATTCGTCACCCTGGATGCCCCACATCTGGAAGGGCTCACGCACGGCCAAGAACGGATCTTCATAGCCCAAGCGCTCGGCCACGGCAGCGGCCTCCTTGGGATCGCGGATGCGACCCGGAACGATGGTGTCGACGAGCGTGGTGCAGACGGTGCAGTCGTTGGCCATCCACTGCGAAAACTCGTCCTCCCAGCCCCAGTCGCTCACGTACTGGTTCATGATGCGCAGCAGCTCCTCGCCGTTATGGTCGATGAGCTCGCAGGCGAGCACGATGACGCCCTGCTTGCCGGCAGCCCAGCGGGCATGGAGCACCTGGGCAAGCTTGGCAGGGAAGCTCGCGGGGGGCATGTCGTCGGCCTTGCAGGACGGATCGTAGGCGATACCGGCCTCGGTGGTGTTGGAGACGATAATCTCCAGGTCGTCGGAAACGGCGACCTCCATCATGGCACGGTAGTCAGCCTCGCGATACGGATTGAGGCAACGGCTGCAGGCGCTGATCACGCGGGAATCGTCAACCGTGTCACCGTTCTCCTTGCCGCGCACCAGTACGGTGTACAGGCCATCCTGGGCATTGATACCATCGGCGAAATCGAAGGCGCCGCTGATGGGCTGCACCATGACGACCTTGCCGTTCCAACCGGTGGCCTCGTTGCCCATATCGAAGAAACGATCGACGAAGGCGCGCAGGAAATTGCCCTCGCCAAACTGCAGGACCTTCTCGGGGGCGTCCTTGGGCAGCACGTAGCCCTCGTAGCCGATCTTCTCGAGCGTCTCGTAGCTGATGTTATTCATAGAGGTTTTCCTCTCAACTCAAGTCCCGGTACGGCATCGCCGCACCGGGTTGCATTCATGATTGTTTAAACAGCGGGACTATTTATCGATCGTCTCGATAGTGCTCTCGCCGATCTTGCCGCGCTCCCAGCGACCATTCGACAGGTCGTTGGAAATGGAATTGAACTTCTTCTCGGTAATGTCGTAGAGAGCGAAGATGATCAAGGCTGCCACCAGAAGGGCGCAAGCGGGATAAATCGTCAGAGCGCCCTTGATGCCAAGCAGCGTGGCGGCCGTCTGGGGCTTATTTGCCACATATCCGGTAAGGGCAAGGATGCCGCCGGAAATGATCGCGGCAAGGGATTGCGCAAGCTTACGAGAAAAGTTGAACGCGGCGTAGGTCGTACCCTCCTTGCGGATTCCCGTGTGCCATTCACCGTAATCGATAACATCGGAAACCAGGTTCCAGGTGATACCGTTGGGGATGGCAAGCGCGACGTAGCCGATGGTGACGAAGATGATGAACGTCACGGTATTGGTCGGCAGGATGAAGTTGAGGCCGTTTGCCACAGCGCCGACGATAAAGCAGGCGACGCACGTGCGCTTCTTACCGAAATGCTTGACGAGCGTCGGGATGGCGAGAATGGCGACAACCGACGTTCCGATCATGATGCCGTTGACAACGGGCTGCAACGCGATGTTACCCAGGTTGTACTGGCAGAAATACACCATCATGGTGTTGTTGGTGTTCATGGCCGAAATGGTAAACAGCGTAAGCAGGATAACTGCTCCCAGGTTCTTGTTGGTGAAAACGACCTTGAAATACGTGCTGAATGCGCTCGACTTCTTGCCGGCCTTTCCCGCAGCCTTCTCCTCGGCCTGTCGATCGATACGGATATGCTCGCGCGTTCCCAAAAAGCAGATGGCGAATCCGGCGATGCCGCACAGTCCCATGACGACAGCTGCAATCGTATAGCCGTGCGGATTGCCGTCGAGCGTGTCGCCACCCGCAAAGAACAGGACCAATGGGATGAACGCTACGCCCGTGATGAGCTGTGCGCAAAGCGAACCGGCCTGGCGCGTTGACGCCATGTGCGCGCGGTCATCGACGTCACGCGTCATTACCGTGGCCAGAGATCCGTACGGCACGTTGGTGAAGCTGTATACGACGCCCCAGATCATGTAAGTTATCAGCGCATAGGCAATTTTACCCGCCATGGGAATATCGGGCGCAGTGAAGGTCACCACGGTTAGAACGGCAAGGATCACGGCCGAAACCATCATGACCGGACGAAACCGACCGTGCTTGCCAATCTTCTTTCTACCGTCGACGAATGCACCGGCAATCGGGTCCATGAACGCATCGAAAATCTTGGTGACGGCGAAAATCAGGCTCACTACGCCTGGCGAAATCAGACAGATGTCAGTGTAGAACTTGGTCAGATATGCTTGACCAAGATCGAACATAAATCCGTTGCCCAAATCGCCAAAGCCATAGCAGATTTTCTCACGCCAGCTCAGCTTGATATCCTGCGAGCTCTGCATCGATCCCGAATCCGCCTGAGCAGACACAATCTGCTCGTTTTTCTGTTGCCCTGTTCCCATATGGTCCCTCCCCTTTGCAACCGATTTCACCAATCGGAACACATACAGATCTATGCCTCGACAGTGTCCAGATCGAAGCCAAAGTAGCGAACGGAATTGTTGTAGCTGATATCGCGCACGATGGTGCCCAGCAGCTCCATGTCGGCCGGATACTTGCCCTGCTCAACCCACTCGCCGATCACGCTGCACAGCACGCGACGGAAATACTCGTGGCGCGGATAGGACAGGAAGGAGCGGGAGTCGGTGAGCATGCCGACAAAGTTGCCCAGGACGCCCTCGTTGGCCAGAGCCGTGAGCTGCTCGCGCATACCGACCTCGTTGTCGTTGAACCACCAGGCGGAACCGTTCTGGATCTTACCGGCAGTCGGAGCCTCCTGGAAACAGCCCATCACGGTATCGATCATGGTGTTGTCGATGGGATTCAAGCTGTACAGGATGGTCTTGGGCAAGCCGCAGGTCTCCTGGATGGAGTTGAGGAAATCGGCGAGCTGGTCGGACGGCGTGTAGTTGGAGATGCAATCGTAGCCGGTATCGGGGCCGAGCTTGGCAAACATGGCGCGGTTGTTGTCGCGCTTGCAGCCAAAGTGCAGCTGCATGGCCCAGCCCAGGCGGACATACTCGCCGGCAACGAACTGCATAAAGGCAGTCTTGTACTTGAGGATCTCTTCCTCGGTAAGCGGCTCGGCAGCCAGACCCTTGGCAAAGATGGCCTCGATCTCATCGGCGGTAGCCGGGGCGTACATAACGTAGTCGAGTGCATGGTCGGATGCGCGACATCCCAGCTCGTGAGCAACGTCGTAGCGCTTGGAGATGGCGGCCTTCATGCCCTCGAAGTCGCTTACCTCAACGCCGGCGACCTCGGAAAGGTGCTTGCAGTAGTCGGCGAACTCCTGGCCGCGCTCGATGCGCAGAGCGGCGTCGGGGCGCATGGCGGGAACGACCTGAACGTCAAAACTGTCATCGGCGGCAATCTTCTTGTGCCACTCAAAGCTGTCGGCGGGGTCGTCGGTAGTGCAGATCATGCGGACGTTGGACTGCTTGATCAGGTTGCGGCAGGTAAAGCTGGCCTCGGCGAGCTTGGCGTTGGCAAGGTCCCAGACCTCCTGGGCAGTCTTGCCGTTGAGGACGCCCTCGTAGCCAAAGTAGCGCTTAAGCTCCAGGTGGCTCCACTCAAAGACGGGGTTGCCAACGCAGCGACCCAGGGTCTCGGCCCACTTTTGGAACTTCTCGCGAGCAGGGGCGTCGCCAGTGATAAAACGCTCGTCGACGCCGTTGGCACGCATCAAGCGCCACTTGTAGTGGTCGCCGCCCAGCCAAACCTCGGTGATGTTCTCGAAACGCTTGTCCTCCCAGATCTCCTTGGGAGAAATGTGGCAATGGTAGTCGACGATGGGCATGCCCTCGGCAAAGTTGCGGAACAGCTCCTCACCGGTCTTGGTGCTCAGCAGGAAATCCTGATCGTCCATAAAGTTTTTCATCAAACAGCCCCTTTGCTGGCAAGGCGGGCGCACAATACGCTCGTCATCCTCTAGGTGAACGTTCACCATCTTAGTGCAAAATGCGTTACAAGGTGAACGTTCACCTAACCATCATGGGGCGAACGGTAGGTTTTGACCGCTTAACGGTTGCCGAGCCATGGACCCTGCGTTGGATCGGCACAAAGAAAGGCCACTGACGGCAGATTCGCCATCAGCGGCCTTCGAAACAATTTTTCAATCCCCAGCCAAAAAGTACGCGGCAAGTAGGGAACTCCCTAAACGCATTAGATTCCGGCGAGCTCGCAGTAACGATCGACGTTGCTGGCAAACACCATCTCAACAGCCCCCTTTTGCACAGGCTCCGCCGGCGTCTTTCCCCACAGCAGGTAATCGCCTAAGGTCTTGGCGCCACGATATGCCAGACTCACCGGGTCCTTGTAGACGATGTTGGTAAAGATGCCCCGACGCAAAGCCAGCGCACTTTCTGGGAACAGGTCGTTGCCAATCACCATTACTTCGCCGGCCTTGTTAGCCGAGACAAGCGCATCGGCAATCAGCTCAGAGCCCACGGCGAACACGCTGCAGATCAACTCGGGGGCTTCCGATGACTTTAGACGCTGGTTGAGCTCGTGCTCGAGCTGCTTGACCTGGGCATGAGCACCGGTCAGATCCTCGACCTGCCAGGGAACATTGTGCTCGCGAAGGTAATTGTGGAAGGCGCGAGCGGTCAAATAGTGCGAGTCGGTATAGGGGTCGCCCGCCAATAAAAGCACGCGGGTATCGGTCCCAGAAGCGTGAACCAGGTTGGCCGCCTGCTCGGCCATCAGGCTTCCCGCCGTGGAGTAGTCGGCCAAACTAGCGCCCAGGCGATCGAGGTGAGG
>CABUMZ010000021.1 GCA_902492825.1 uncultured Collinsella sp. | reverse complement strand
CCTGGCTGGCGGCGTCGCTGCCCGAGGCCATGGCGATGGAGCAGTCGGCCTCCTTGAGCGCCAGCACGTCGTTGACGCCGTCGCCCGTCATGGCCACGGTGTGCTCGCGGCGCTTGAGCGCCTGCACGAGCTCGCGCTTCTGCTGCGGGGTCACACGACCAAAGACATGGTAGCGGTCCACTGCGGCATCGAGCTTGGCCGGCGTATCGAGCGTCGTGGCGTCCACATAAGCGTCCGCCCCCGGCACGCCCACCACGCGCGCGATCGACGACACCGTACGCGGGTCGTCGCCGCTGATCACGTTGAGGGTCACGCCCTGCTCGTTAAAGTAGCCGATGGTCTCGGCCGCCGAGGTACGAATCTCGTCGCGGATGGTCACAAATCCCACGGGCTCGGCCTCGCCCACCATATCCCCATCGGGCGTAAAGCCGTCCACGCGCGCCACCACGAGCACGCGGCAGGTATCGGCAAGCTCGGCGACACGGTTCTCGACCTGGGCAAACGCACGATCAGAGAGCACAAATTGCGCGGCGCCCATTACGTAGGAGCCCTGCGCAAACGAAGCGCCGCTCCATTTTTTAGACGACGAGAATGGAATGACCGACAGCGGCTCGGACACCTCGACCGGGCGATCGGCGTAATAGTTGAGCAGCGCCTGGCAGGTCTCGTTGGCATCGGCCGAAGTCGCACGCGCCACGTTAGCCAGCGCAAAATCGAGCACCGTGGTATCGACGGGAACAGCCGCCGCGTCCGAGCCGGCGCCTAGGCTCACGCCCTCAACCGGCAGCGGATACGTGCCCTCGACCTCCATACGGCCCGACGTGATGGTGCCCGTCTTGTCCAGGCACAGCACGTCGACGCGAGCGAGTGTCTCGATGCAGTAGAGCTGCTGTGCCAGCACCTTGCGGCGGGCCAGGCGCACCGTGGCGATGGCGAGCACCGACGAGGTCAGCAGCACCAGGCCTTGCGGGATCATGCCCAGCAGGGCACCCACCGTGGACAGCAGCGCCGACGAAGGCACATGACCAGCCAATAGCTCGGAGAAGCACCACGAAAGCGCGCTATCGCCCGGGGTTCCCGCGGCATCCCACAGCTCGCTCACGCTCGAGGCAAACAACGCCAAACCGAGCGGGATCATGATGATGCTCGCAAAGCGCACGATGGCGTTAAGCGCGTTCATGATCTCGGAATTGACCTTTTTGACGTATTTGGCCTCGTTATTGATCTTAGCCACGTAGTTGTCGGCGCCGACATGGATCACGCGAGCGCGCAGCAGGCCCGAGTCGATAAAACTGCCGCTCATGAGCTCGGAACCGGGCTGCTTCTTAATAAGGTCGCTCTCGCCCGTCAGCAGGCTCTCGTTCACGAGCGCCTCGCCCGAAACCACCACGGCGTCAGCGGGAATCTGGTCGCCGCGCCCCAGGCGGATGATGTCGTCGAGCACGATCTGGTCCAAGTCGAGCTCCACCTCGGCGCCGTCGCGCACCGCGATGGCCTTCTTGGAGGTCAGCAGCGTGAGCTTATCGACCATCTTCTTGGAACGCATGGACTGAATGACGCCAATGGCGGTATTGAGGAACACCACGAACAGGAACGTCAGATTCTTAAACGAACCGGTCAAAATGACCAGGAACGCCAAGATCACGTTGATCAAATTGAACAGCGTGCAGAGGTTCTCGATGATGAGCTCTTTGACCGACTTGGTCTTGAGCTCCATGTTGCGGTTGATCTTACCGGCGGCGATGCGCTCCTCAACCTCGGCGGTCGAGAGTCCGCGCTCGATATCCGTTGCTGCCATACCACGTCCCATCACGTCGCGTCGGTATAAGAAAAACCGCCCGGACCATGCGAGGTTCGGACGGTCTTACGTTCGATGGTGCCCCATGTTGGATTCGAACCAACGGCCTTCTGCTCCGGAGGCAGACGCTCTAATCCCCTGAGCTAATAGGGCCAACATTTGGCATTATACCCAAGTGCACCACGGGCTAACAAAATAAAAGAAAAAGCTTTGCAATTCCGAGGAAGACGTGGCGCAACGGCCCACTTTAGAAGGCAAAAGCAAGTCAGATAGTATAAACTCTCATGCACCATATATACACGGCTCGCATTGCGGGCCGTTTTTGCAAAAGTTATCCATCGAGGTGAGAGGCACACCATGATTGCAATTTTAAAGCAGAGCGCCAGCGACGAGGCCGTCGGCCATATCGTCAGCTGGATTGAGAAAAAGGGCCTGAAGACCGATGTCTCGCGCGGCGAGAATGAGACGATTATCGGCCTGGTGGGCGATACGACCAAGATCGACCCGTTCCTGCTCGAGTCCATGGATGTCGTCGAGCGCGTGCAGCGCGTCTCCGAGCCGTTCAAGCGCGCCAACCGTAAGTTCCACCCCGAGGACTCCGTCATCGACTGCGGCCACGGCGTCAAGATCGGCGGCGATCAGTTCCAGGTCATCGCCGGCCCGTGCTCCGTCGAGGGCGAGAACCTCGTCCGCATCGCCCGCCGCGTGAAGGCTGCCGGCGCCACGATGCTGCGCGGCGGCGCCTACAAGCCCCGCACTTCTCCGTACGCCTACCAAGGCATGGGTCCCGCCGGCCTCGACTTGCTGTGCGAGGCGTCTGCCGAGCTCGACATGCCGATCGTCACCGAGATCATGGACCCGCGCGACGTGCAGGTCTTCTTGGACAAGAAGATTGACGTCATGCAGATCGGCGCCCGCAACGCCCAGAACTTCCCCCTGCTCAAGGAGGTCGGCAAGACCCAGACCCCGATCCTGCTCAAGCGCGGCATGTCCGGCACGATCGACGAGCTGCTTATGGCAGCCGAGTACATCATGAGCGAGGGCAACGACAACGTTATCCTGTGCGAGCGCGGTATCCGCACCTTCGAGACCCGCACCCGCAACACCTTCGACCTTAACGCCGTGCCGGTGCTGCACCACCTGTCGCACCTGCCCGTCGTAGCCGATCCCAGCCACGCCACCGGCTACACCCGCTACGTTGAGCCCATGGCGCTCGCCGCGACCGCCTGCGGCGCCAACGGTCTGGAGATCGAGGTCCACGACGAGCCCAGCCGCGCATGGTCCGACGGCGCCCAGGCCCTCACCCCCGATCAGTTCGACGACACCATGCGCCGCATCCGAGCCATCCGCGAGGTTGTCTGCCAAGAGACCATGGAGTAGCCCATGGGTACGGTGAGAAACGCGCGTGTTAACCAGGGCGGCCCCAAGTGCGCCGGCATCGTCGGCCTTGGCCTCATCGGCGGTAGCTTTGCCCGCGGCTATGCGCAGGCGGGCGTTCGCGTGCTGGCCTGGGACCCCGATGACGATGTCATGACGGCCGCCAGCATGGGCACTGTCGCCGGAGAGCTCAACGACAGGACACTCGGCGAATGCGACATCATCGTCCTGGCTTGCTACCCCGAGGCCTGCATCGAGTGGCTCGAGGCGCATGCCCAGGCACTCGCCGACGCCACCGATACCGAGGCCATCATGGGCCCCGTGGTGATCGACACGGTGGGCGTCAAAGGCATCGTGTGCGAACGCGCCTTTGAGCTTGCCCGCGAGCACGGCTTTTACTTTGTGGGTGCGCACCCCATGGCGGGCACGCAGTACTCGGGCTATGCGCACTCCCGCGCCGACCTGTTCCAGGGCGCGCCGCTCGTGCTCGTGCCGCCTGCGGTGGACGATGCGCTCAAGCTGGAGCTTTTGGGCCAGGTGCGCGAGATGGTGCGCCCCTTGGGCTTTGGCAAGTTCAGCGTGACCAGCGCCGCCGAGCACGACCGCGTCATCGCCTTCACGAGCCAGCTTGCGCACGTGGTGTCAAACGCCTACGTAAAGAGCCCGACCGCCCAGGTCCACCACGGCTTTTCGGCCGGTAGCTACCGCGATCTCACCCGCGTGGCGCACCTCAACCCGCAAATGTGGTCCGAGCTCATGATCGACGACGCCGACGCGCTTGCCTTCGAGATCGACCACCTGATCGACTCGCTCGGCGCCTACAGCCGTGCGCTCAAGGACCGCGACCAGCGCTATCTGGAGAATCTCCTTGCCGAGGGCGACCGCATCAAGCGCGCACTCGACGACGAGGCCTCCCACTAGACCACCTATCACGCCAGGTCGAAAGGACCGAAGCTTATGGCGATTACCATCGATATCGACACTGCACGCCCCTACCAGGTGCATGTTGGCACGTTTTTGCTGGAGCAAACGGGACCGCTCGTGCGCGCCACTGCCGGCGGCACCAAGGCCGTCATCGTGACGGACACCAACGTGGGCCCGCTCTACCAGATGCCCGTTAAGCAGAGCCTGGAGGCGTCAGGCTACGAGGTGAGCATCTGCACCTTCGAGGCCGGCGAGGCCCATAAGCGCGCCGAAACCTATGTTGCCATTTTAGAGTTTGTGGCAGAGCACGAGCTTTCGCGCTCCGACGTGATCGTGGCACTCGGTGGCGGCGTCGTGGGCGACGTGGCGGGCTTTGTGGCCGCCACCTACATGCGCGGCTGCAAGTTTGTGCAGATCCCGACGAGCCTGCTCGCCATGGTGGATTCGTCGGTGGGTGGCAAGACCGCCATCGACCTGGCTGCAGGCAAGAACTTGGCCGGCGCCTTTTGGCAGCCGAGCGTAGTAATCGCCGACGTGGGGTGCCTGGCCACCCTCACGCCCGAGCAGTTCGCCGACGGCTGCGGCGAGGTCGTCAAGCACGCCGTGATCGCCGACCCGGAGCTTTTCGCCGAGCTGGAGAAGACCCCGCTCACGCTGGAGCTGCTCAACCGCGATGTGGCCCGCGTAGCACTCATCATCGCCCGCAATATCGACATCAAGCGCGCCGTGGTCGTCGCCGACGAGCGCGAGACCAACCAGCGCAAGCTCCTCAACTTTGGACACAGCGCCGGACACGCCGTCGAGGCTTGCGAGCACTTTGAGCTCGGACACGGCAACTGCGTGTCGATCGGCATGGGCATTATCACGCGCGCCGCGGCCCTGCACGGCGTTTGCGATGCTGCACTGCCCGGTCGTATTGAGGAGCTCTGCGCCCGCCATGGCCTCAAGACCCGCTGCGACCTAGATGCCGATGCCGTCTTTGCCGAGGCGCTCCACGACAAGAAGCGCGCGGGCGACACCATCGACCTGGTGATTCCGCACGGCATTGGCCGCTGCAGCATCGACCGCACGCCGCTTTCCACTCTCCACGAACTCATTGCCGAGGGCCTCGGCCAGAAGGGAGACGCATCCGCATGCTAGCCCGCATCACCCCGTCCCCGCTTAAGGGCACCGTTCCTGCCATCGCGTCCAAGTCGATGGCGCACCGCTTGATCATCTGCGCCGCACTCGCCAACGGCGAGACACACGTCACCTGCAACACCACCTGCGCCGACATCGAGGCTACGGTGCGTTGCCTTACGGCCCTGGGCGCCCGCATCGAAACCGTCGAGGATGGCTTCCAAGTGCACCCCACCATGAAGAGTATTGAGTTTGGTCTGCTCAAGGCACTTGCGGGCGGCACGCTCGACTGCGGCGAAAGCGGCTCCACGCTCCGCTTTATGCTGCCCGTCACCTGCGCACTGGGGGCAGAAGCCACCTTTGTGGGCCAGGGCCGCCTGGGTGCCCGCCCCCTCTCCCCGCTCTCCGACGAGATCATTGCCGCCGGCTGCGACCTGCAGGGTCTGGGCGGTTTTCCGCTCAAGACGAGCGGCCGCATGCGCCCGGGCACCTTTGTGCTTCCGGGCAACGTGAGCTCGCAGTATATCTCCGGCCTGCTGCTGGCGGCCCCGCTACTGGCCCAGCCCTCCTGTGTGCAAGTGACCGGCCTCATCGAGAGCCGCCCCTATATCAACCTGACCATCCAGGCCATGAAGGCCTTTGGTGTCGAGGTCAACGTCGAGCGTATTCCGGCCAAGGACGGCCAGCCCGAGGTCACGAACTTCCGCGTAAACAGTGGATCGTACCGTACGCCCGGCAGCGTAGCCGTCGAGGGAGACTGGTCCAACGCCGCCTTTTGGCTGTGCGCCGGCGCCATCGGCACCGACCCCATCACCGTCGAGGGCGTGTCGCTGAGCTCCGCACAGGGCGACCGCAACGTGCTCGCCGCGCTTTCGCGCTTTGGCGCCCGCATCGTGCGCTCCACGAACGCCGCCACTGTGCAGTCCGACAAGCTCGCCGGCTTTGAGATGAGCGCCCACGACATTCCGGACCTGGTGCCCGTTATCTCGGCCGTGGCATCGCTGGCGCAAGGCCGCACCTTTATCCGCGATTGCGCCCGCCTGCGCATCAAGGAATCCGACCGTCTGGCCACTACCACCCGCGAGCTCACCGCACTGGGCGCACAGGTACGCATTGCCGGTGACGACCTCATCATCAAGGGTGTCGACGCCTTTACTGGCGGCGAGGTCGATTCGCACAACGACCACCGCATCGCCATGATGGCCGCCATCGCCGCGAGCCGCGCCACCGGCGAGGTCGTGATCCACGGCGCCGAGGCCGTCAACAAGTCCTATCCCGATTTCTTCGACCACTACCGCCTACTGGGCGGCAAGGTCACGCTCGAGGAGGAATAGCATGTCCTCGACCTTTGGCAACGTCTTGCACTTAAGCATCTTCGGCCAGTCGCACTCCCCCGCTATCGGCTGCTCGCTCGATGGCATTCCGGCAGGTATCGCCGTGGACCAGGAGCAGCTGCAGGCCTTCCTTGACCGTCGCGCCCCCGGTCGCAACGAGACCGCGACCAAACGTCGCGAGGCCGACGCCGCGCATATCATCGCCGGTGTGGTCGATGGACATACCACCGGCGCGCCCATCGCCGCGATTATCGAGAACACCAACACGCGCTCCAAGGATTACTCCGAGCTGCGCCGCAAGCCCCGTCCCGGACATGCGGACTTCCCTGCGCGCGTGAAGTACCACAACATGCACGACGTCGCCGGCGGCGGGCATTTTTCCGGACGTCTCACGGCTCCCCTATGCATCGCTGGCGGCATTGCGCTGCAGGCACTCGAGGCCCGCGGTATTCGGGTGATGGCTCACGTGGCGCAGATCGGCGGTATCTCCGACCTACCCATGGACGACATGGTCTATCGCGAGGCCGACCGCAAGGCGATTCTTACGAACGACCTGCCGTGCATTGATGCCGCCGCAGCCGGCCGCATGCGCGAGGAAATCCTAGCCGCGCGCGACGAGCTTGACAGCATCGGCGGCATCGTGGAGTGCGGCATTTACGGCCTGCCCGCGGGCATCGGCGACCCCATGTTCGAAGGCATCGAGAACCGCATCGCGCAAATCGCGTTTGGCATTCCCGCCGTAAAGGGCGTGGAGTTTGGCATGGGCTTTGCCGTGGCTGCCATGCGCGGCAGCGAGAACAACGATCCGTATCGCATCGATGCCGAGACCGGCAATATCGAGGTCGAGTCCAACAACGCCGGCGGCATCCTGGGCGGTATTTCGACCGGCGCGCCCGTCATGTGGCGCATGGCCGTAAAGCCGACGCCCTCCATTGGCCGCGAGCAGCAGACCGTAGACATGGACGCCATGGAAAATGCCGAGCTCTCGGTCCACGGCCGTCACGATCCCTGCATCGTCCCGCGCGCCGTCCCCGTTGCCGAAGCAGCAGCTGCCCTCGCGATTTGGGACGCCCTCCTCGAGGACGCCGCCCAGCGCTAACCCGCCCACCCCGGGCAATGATTCACGAAAGGGGTCCCTATGGACCTTGCTGACATCCGCCAGGCCATCGATGGCATCGACACCACGCTCCTCAACAGTTTTATCGAGCGCATGGACATTGCCACCGAGGTCGCCAAGTCAAAAATCGAGATGGGCAAGGCCGTCTTTGACCCCGCCCGCGAGCGCTCCAAACTCAACAACCTCGCCAGTCGCGCGCCCGAGCGCTACGAGGCGCAGACCATCACCCTGTTCCGTCTCCTCATGAGCATGAGCAAGGCCGAGCAGCAGCGCTACATCAACGAACTCAAGGGCATCACTGTCTCGCAAAAGGCCCACGCCACGGCTGCAGCCTCCGACACGCCCTTCCCTCAAACTGCCACCGTCGCTTGTCAGGGCGTTGAGGGCGCTTACAGTCAAATCGCCGCGTGCAAGCTCTTCGACGTGCCCGACATCGCGTTTTTCGAGACCTTCGAAGGCGTTATGCGCGCTGTGCGCGACGGCTTCTGCGAGTTTGGCGTGCTGCCCATCGAGAACTCCACCGCCGGCTCGGTCAACGCCGTCTACGACCTGCTCGCCCAGTTCGACTTCCACATCGTGCGCTCGCTGCGCCTCAAGATCGACCACAACTTGCTCGTCAAGCCCGGCACCAAGCTCGCAGACATACGCGAGGTCTACAGCCACGGTCAGGCCATCGCGCAGTGCGCCAGCTTTATCGAGGCGCACGGCCTGCACGCCACCAAGTACCCCAACACAGCCATGTCGGCCGAGATGGTCGCCAGCTCCGAGCGCACCGATGTTGCCGCCATCGCATCGCGCAGCTGCGCGGCACTCTATGGCCTGGAGGTGTTGGAGCCCAACATTCAGGACTCGGACAACAACTACACGCGCTTTGTCGTCATCAGCCGCGAGCCGCGCGTCTACCCCGGCGCCAACCGCACCTCGCTCATGATCACCACGGCCAACGAGCCGGGCGCACTCTATCGTGTACTCGAGCGCTTCTACGCACTCAATATCAACCTCATCAAGCTCGAGAGCCGCCCCATCCCCGGCCGCGACTTTGAGTTTATGTTCTACTTTGATCTGGACTGCCCCTTTGGCAGCAAGGCCCTCGACGACCTGCTCGATTCCATCGACGACGTGTGCGAGAGTTTCACCTACTTTGGCAGCTACACGGAGGTGCTCTAGATGACCGATACCGCCGCAACCCGCCCCTACGGCGTGCTGGGCCGCGTGCTGGGCCACAGCTATACCCCGACCATCTACAAAGAGCTCGCTGGGCTTGAATACGTGCGTTTTGAACGCGAGCCCGAGGATCTTGAGGCTTTTATGACGGGCGACGAATGGGAGGGCACCAACGTGACCATCCCCTACAAGCGCGCCGTCATGGAATACCTGGACGAGCTGAGCCCGCTCGCCGAGCGCATGGGCAACGTCAACACCATCACGCGCCTGCCCGACGGCCGCCTGCGCGGCGACAACACCGACTACTTTGGCTTCCAATGCCTGGTCGAGGAGCTAGGCGTAGAGGTTGCCGGTAAGAAGGCCCTCGTGCTCGGCGCCACCGGCGGTGCCGGCACCACGGCCAGCATGGTGCTCGACGACCTGGGCGCCATCGTCGTACCCGTGGGTCGCACGAGCGAGGTCAATTACGACAACATCGCGCAGCAGTCCGATGCCGCGCTGCTCGTCAACTGCACGCCCGCCGGCATGTTCCCCCACTGCCCCGGCGCTCCCTGCACACTCGAAGGACTCGATGCGCTCGAGGGCGTCATCGACATTGTCTACAACCCCGCCCGTACGGGTCTGATGCTCGAGGCCGAGCGCCACGGCACCCCCTGCATCGGCGGCCTACTCATGCTTGTTGCCCAGGCGGCACAGGCTGTTGAGCGCTACACTAGCCAGATTACTCCGCGTGAGCGCATTCTGGATGTGACGGAGCGGCTGTCCCACCGCGAGCAGAACATTGCCCTGATCGGCATGCCGGGTTCGGGCAAGACCCGTGTGGGCGAGCAGATCGCCCTGCTCACGGGTCGCGAGCACATTGACTTGGACCACGCGCTTGAGGAGCGCCTGGGGATGCCCTGCGCCGACTATATCGTCGAGCGCGGCGAGACGGCCTTCCGCGAGCAGGAGACGGCGGAGCTGGCCGACATCTCCAAGCGCAGCGGCCTGGCGCTTTCCACGGGCGGCGGCGTGGTCACACGCGACGAGAACTATCCGCTGCTGCACCAGAACAGCCAGATCGTGATGCTCAACCGCAAGCTCGACGAACTCGCCCATAAGGGTCGCCCCATCACCGCCCGCGATGGCATCGATAAGCTCGCCGAGCAGCGCATGCCGCGCTACCGCGCCTGGGCCGACTACATCATCGACTCACGCGACTGCGCCGCCAACACCGCCCGCGCCGTCCTCGACACCCTCCCACCCGCTCTCTAACAAAAACCACCACAAAGGGGACAGGCACCTTTGTGGTGGTTTTCCGTTCCGCCTTGCCAAATCGACCTACCGCAAAGGAAGCAGCCATGAAAGCACTCGTCATCAACGGCCCCAACCTCAACATGCTCGGCATTCGCGAGCCGGGCATCTACGGCAGCGACAACTACGACCGTCTGGTCCAGATCTGCCAGGAGGCGGGCGCTGAACAGGGTTTCGACGAGGTCGAGGTCTTCCAGTCCAACCACGAGGGCAGCATCGTCGACAAGATCCAGGAGGCTTACGGCAAGGTCGACGGCATCGTCATCAACCCGGCCGCCTACACGCATACGAGCGTGGCGATCCTCGACGCCCTCAAGGCCGTTGCCATCCCTGCCGTCGAGGTGCACATCAGCGCCGTAGAGACGCGCGAAGACTTCCGCCAGGTGAGCTATGCACGCCTAGCTTGCTTCGCTACCATCACCGGCGAAGGCCTGCAGGGTTACGCCCACGCGCTGGAGCTGCTGAGGGAGCATCTGCTACACTAATCCTTGGGACTAAATAATCAGGTTTGTTTGTCCCAAAGCTTAAGTAGCTGTCCAATTGACATACAAAGGAGCATATCCATGTCCCAGTACGATTACCTAGTCGTCGGCGCCGGCCTCTCTGGCGCCGTCTTCGCCAACGCCGCCAAGCGCGCCGGCAAGTCGGTCCTGGTCATCGACCGCCGCGATCACATCGCCGGCAACATCTGCACCGAGGACGTCGAGGGCATCCAGGTCCACCGCTACGGCGCGCACATCTTCCACACCTCCATGAAGGACGTCTGGGACTACGTCAACCGCTTCGCCGAGTTCAACAACTACGTCAACTCGCCGGTAGCCAACTTCCACGGCAACATGTACAACATGCCCTTCAACATGAACACCTTCGCCAAGATGTGGCCGGGCGTCGTCACGCCGGCAGACGCCAAGGCCAAGATCGCCGAGCAGGTGGCCGCCGAGAACATCGGCGAGACGCAGAACCTCGAGGAGCAGGCGCTGTCGCTCGTCGGCCGCGACATCTTCGAGACGCTCGTGAAGGGCTACACCGAGAAGCAGTGGGGCCGCGACTGCAAGGACCTGCCCGCGAGCATCATCAAGCGCCTCCCCTGCCGCTTCACCTACGACAACAACTACTTCAACGACCGCTACCAGGGCATCCCCATGGGCGGCTACACCAAGATGGTCGCCAACATGCTCGAGGGCGTCGAGGTGCGCTGCGGCGTGGAGTACAAGGAGCTGGCCGCCGCCGAGCCCGATATCGCCGCCAGGACGATCTACTGCGGCCCCATCGACGCGTTCTACGACTTCAAGCTGGGCACGCTGGAGTACCGCAGCCTGCGCTTCGAGACCGAGGCCCTCGACGAGCAGGACCACCAGGGCGTGGCCGTGGTCAACTACACCGAGCGCGAGGTCCCCTACACGCGCATCATCGAGCACAAGCACTTTGAGTTCGGCACGCAGGAGAAGACCGTCATCACGCGCGAGTACCCGGCCGACTGGAAGCCCGGCGACGAGCCCTACTACCCCATCAACGACGCCAAGAACGAGGCCCTGTACAGGCAGTACGAGGAGCTGGCGGCGCAGGAGGGCGACGTGATCTTCGCCGGTCGCCTGGGCGGCTACAAGTACTACGACATGGACAAGGCCATCGCCGCCGCCTTCGAGCTCGTCCGCAGCGAGCTGGGCGTGGAGCCGACGGAGGCGTAAGAGCCCAACAGCCAAAGGCTGATAGCCATTCTGGGATGTAGAAAGTCCGGTGCAGCATCGCTGCATCGGACTTATTGTTGAGGGAGCACTGCACGCGCGCTCGTCCCAAAAAGCAAAGACCCGGCACAATAACCGGGTCTTCAAAAACTCTCTGGTGCTCCATGGCGGATTCGAACCGTCGACCTTGGGATTAGAAGTCCCCTGCTCTATCCAACTGAGCTAATGGAGCATAAGGCCGCGCGTCCAAGCGGGTACAAGTTCACACGACTAATAAATTATAACCTACTTGAACTGGTCGTGGTACGCCTTGCAGACCTCGTCCACGGGGCCATCCATACGCAGGTCACCCTTCTCGATCCATACGGCACGCTGGCAAATACGCTCAACCTGCTCCATGGAGTGAGAAACGAACAAGACCGTGACGTCGCCACTCTCGATAAAGTGCTGGATGCGGCGCTCGCACTTCTGCTGGAAAAAGACATCGCCAACAGAAAGCGTCTCATCGACGATCAGGATGTCGGGCTCGGTAATCGTAGCGATAGCAAAGGCAATGCGTGCAACCATACCCGAAGAGAAGTTCTTCAGTGGCATGTCAACGAAGTCTTTAAGCTCGGCGAACTCAATAATCTCGTCAAAGCTAGCGTCAATAAACTCCTTCGTGTATCCAAGCAGCGCACCGTTCAGATAGATATTCTCACGCGCGGTAAGCTCAGGATCGAAACCAGCGCCGAGCTCAATCAGAGGTGCAATATTGCCATGGACCTTAACCTCGCCCTCACTGGGCTCCAAAACGCCAGCAATAATCTTGAGCATCGTAGACTTACCGGAGCCGTTAGTACCAACAAGGCCAACGACCTCGCCGCGATGCACATTAAACGAAATGTGCTTAAGCGCACGGAACTCCTCAAAGAACAGCTCGTGCTTGGCGAGCTTAATAAAGTACTCCTTGAGGTTCGTAAGCGACTCGGACGCCATGTTAAAGATCATGGTGACGTCTTTGACCTCAACAGCAAGGGGCTGCTTGCTGTAATCAATAGCAGATTCAGTCATGAACAGCGCTCCTTAGATGTAGAGAATAAACTTGTGCTCAGTCTTATGAAACACGGTGTAGCCAATAGCAAGAGCAATAACAGCCCAAACAACACACAGCCCAAAGGTAAGCGCAGAGGGCATGGTGTTAAACAGGAAAATATCGCGCATAAACTGAAGGTAGTTGTACATGGGATTGACAACCACGAGCACCTGAATCCAATGTGCCATCTGGCTAATGAAGTCGGTCGTCCAGAAAATCGGCGTCAGATACATCCAGGCCGTGATAACAACGGTCCACAGGTGCATAACATCGCGGAAAAAAACCGCCAGCGCAGACAGCATCATGCCCAAGCCCATGCAGAAACACATAAGCAGGAGCAAGCAAACCGGCAGAAGAATTAAATGCCAGGTGGGAAGCACGTGGAACCAAAGCATAACCAAGGCGACGGCAACCAAAGAGAAGGCGAAGTTAACGAGCGAGAACAGCACCTTCTGCACCGGAAAGACCCAACGGTGCACCTTGACCTTCTTAAGCAGCGAGGAAGCCCAAATGATGGACATAAGCGCTTGGTTCGTCGACTCGGACATGACAGAGAAAGTCACGTTACCGACGATCAAGTAAAGCGGATACATTTCGGGCGTAATAGAACCATTGCGACCTTGCGCGAAGATTGTCGAGAACACGATCGACATAACAACCATCATCAACAGCGGATTAAGCACGGACCATGCCACACCCAGAACACTGCGACGATATTTGATTTTAAAATCTTTGGTGACAAGCTGCTTAAGAATGAACTTGTCCTTTTCAAAATCATTTTTAGCGTGAGAGGCCGGTTTAGCCACCGCTTTCTGACTCTCTACGTTGTCAGCCACGGACCATCTCCTTGTCTCGTAAAACATAACAGTAGAAAGTATAGCCCTCCCACGATGACGATAACTCACCGCAACAAATCTGGAGAACTAACCCATATCTAAGCAAAGGGGCAAGCGATAGGTATACTTTCGACCAGATGAGTCATTAAAGGAGGTCCTACATGGACTATTCGAATACCGCCGTCATAATCCCGTGTTACAACGAAGCGTTGACAATTGGCAAAGTTGTCGACGATTTTCATCGAGAGCTACCCGGTGCAGTTGTCTATGTTTACGACAACAACTCGTCCGATGACACTTCGCAAATCGCCAAACAGCACGGGGCTACGGTGCGCCATGAGTCCAGGCAGGGCAAAGGTAACGTATGTCGCCAAATGTTCCGCGATATCGACGCCGAATGCTACTTGATGGTCGACGGCGACGATACCTACCCTGCTGAGGCCGCCAAGCCACTCTGTGAGCCCATCCTTAACGGCGAAGCGGATATGACCGTTGGCGATCGCCTGTCAAACGGCACCTATGCCGAAGAGAATAAACGAGCCTTTCACGGGTTTGGCAACAACCTTGTTCGCGCTATGATTAAGTGGATTTACGGCTACAGCTTTGACGACGTGATGACCGGCTACCGAGCCATGAGCAAGCCTTTCGTCAAGACCTTCCCCGTCTTGAGCGAGGGCTTCCAGATCGAAACCGAGCTCTCCATCCACGCTGTCGATCACCGCTGGCGAATTAAAGACGTGCCGGTGGAGTATCGCGATCGGCCCGCAGGCTCCGAGTCCAAGCTCAACACCGTTAGCGACGGCATCAAGGTCATCGCAATGATTGGAACGCTCTTTAAAGACTATCGTCCGCTCAAGTTCTTTACACTTATAGCGCTCATCTTCGCCATCATAGGCCTTGCCCTCGGAATTCCAATTGTTGCGGAGTACTTCCAAACCGGCTTAGTCCCCCGCTTCCCCACGGCCATACTTGCGGCCTCATTCATGTTCCTGTGTGGGTTGAGCCTAGCAACGGGACTAATCCTCGACTCAGTAGCAAAAGTCGAAAGAAAGCAATGGGAGCTACAAGCCTATAAAACCTATTCGAAATAAGATGAGGTCCGGACTTAATCCGGACCTCATCTTATTTAAGACCCAAATACTGTTCCCAAAACTCTCGCGAAGTCATGTACGGCATGGCATCTTTCCATGCCCCCCTGACATTCTTGCCTTCTTTACGATATCGCTCCATCAGTTCGTGCTCTCGGCGGCGAATACTCTTAAACCGCGCTCGGTCCATCGTGCGGACCGACCCCTTCTCGCGGGTCGGATCAAGAAAGACCAGCGTCTTGCAACGCGTCGAATTGCCTTCAAGCGTACAGCTGCCATTCTTAACTGCATAGCCGGGCTTACCGCGCAACAGCGCATCGGGAAGATAGTGCTTGTCGTAAGGAATAGATCTCCAGTACTTCATAAACTTCGAAGGATGGGATTCCAGATTAACATTAGCGAGCACTTGCTCCGTAACCCCGGCCTTGCGAAGAAGCTCTGGATCCATTTCGGAAACAGGAATCAGCTTTTCGTTTAACTTACCCTTGCCGATCATCGTCGCGGCGCCATCAAGCTTCTGGAGATACTCAGGGCCACGCAGATAATCCTCAAAGCCATCGAGAATAAACTCGGCAGCCTGATAGTCCATATCGCGCAAGTTCTGACGTACCCCTCGCTGAATACGAAGGACAAACATCTTCTCATCAGCACAATCATCGAGAGCAATCATGGCAAAGAAGTTGCGGAAGTACTGGTAGCAATCAACCGATGCGCGGAAACGCCCCTCAAAGCTTGCATGCCACACGCAAATGCAATTCATGGTCATGTAGACAGGCTTATTGCGCATGCCAAACTCAACGTCGTCGCAGCGGATAAAGAAAGGCATGGGAAGGCCGTTCTTTTCGATAGCCTTCACCGGAATGCAGCTATACCACCAAGCTCCATAGGCCTGATCAACTTCAACGTTCGTGCGTTCATTTTCGAGGATGTCGGACAGCTTGCCAACATTCAGGTCCTCTTTTACGCGACGATAGGCACCAGAAGAAGCCACATACGAGACATCCTCAAACTGACGAGTAGGGTCCTCCATTGAGAGCATGGCGCCGTTAATAAAGGCGTCTTTATATTTGCCCCTAGCAAGAGAGAGCAAGTTGAACGTACGAATCAAACTCTCGGGCATGATAGAAACATCGTCATCCATCAAGATGATATGGGTGAACTGATCAGGAGTCTCAGTAGCCGCCATCATTCCTCGTGCAAAACCTCCCGAGCCACCCGTGTTGGGATTCGGGAGAACAGTGACTAGCTCATCGGAAAGTGATGCAGAATCGAGCGTCTGGCCATTGTCGACGACAAACATGTGGAAGTGGTCGCGAATCGGACCGTCCTCTTTGGAGATGCCTGCTTTAACGAGTTCAATATTCGGAAGAATGTACTGCTCATTCTTAAATGTAGTAGTAGAAAGAGCAAGATTGATCTGGTTAATTGAGTCCTCAGGAACATCAGTCAGATAAGAGGCGTTCAAGAGGTCTACGGAATAGCCCTCATCACTCTCAATCCTAAAACCGATCAAGTCGTAACCGGTTGTATCGATATCAATATCGAGAACGCAAGGATCAACTTCATCGCCATCAAAAGGATTCGATTTAAGCTCGACAGGATTCAGCTCGCTAGATCTCACTCCATGAACGACAACCCGGCCCCTGCCAAATAAAGCCATATGCAAGACGACGCCGTCAACAGACGCATACTGACGCCATTTGCCAGCAGATAAGCCATTCACATACGTCAGAAAGTCAACGTGTCCATTGACATGAAGTGAATGAATGTCGTCATCATACGAAGCATCACCGGAGAGCACGCGATAGTAGAGTTCGGGAATATCCTTTGCATGCTTTTCAACTTTAAGTACAACATTCGCAAGTTTAAACTGCATTTCAAATACCTTAATCAAAGCCGTTGTAACTACTAATTACATTCGTCGACAAACTTTGCCATCGCGGAGCGAACATCAGGATCAGACAAAACATCCTTTGCAAAATGATCATGCCCGCAGATGTCCATAGGCATGTAAGGCCATCCAGGATAACAGGCGTCAGCGACCTTTTCCGCTTTCGCAGGAACCGAAAAAGAGAAACCGCCAAACGGATGCTTTCTTACGGGAAGAATATCGTTGCGATCCCAAATTATTTTTCGCTTAGGGGCATCAAAAACGTTATCAATCGCGTATGCAAAATCGCCATGAGGCTCATCGGTCAACAAACCAAGTGCATGAGCCTTTTCGTTAAACGAATCGAATACGCTCTGGACAAGATCAATCTCCGCAAAAGAAACAACTGTTCTCTGAGCTTCCAAGTCAACATCCCCGCACTGCACGCTAAGACCACTGTCGGGATGAACCATCCAAGGATTATCTTTCCAAAAACTAAACTCACGTTCATTATTGTCAAAGAAATCCATAAGCTCAATTCTGAGTTGCCTAAGCCGGTCGTTCGCGCGCTTAGAATTCTCGGCAGCCCAGTCATAAATCGAAATGTCTACAAAACAAGGTATAAGCGGGTTGGTGGAACAAAAACGAACTTGACGACACTTTACAAACCAGTCGTATACAAGGGTGACTTGATAATCAGGATCATCTTTTAAGACGGTAGCAAGCTTATCCACATCGGACCTAATCATGCAGATGTCAATGTCATCATCCCAAGGAATAAAACCCGAACGAGACAAGGTCCCCACAAGAGAGCCGTAAGAAAGCCGATATTGGATATTATTGGCATCACAAATCGCATCTAGTTTACTCATCAAGGCAGCGTTAGCCTGCTGCATCAATCGAATATCGCCCTCGGCGTCCGGTAACGCATCAAAGATTTTGCAACGGAGCTCAAAAGGAGTGATATCGGGGTACGCGCGTCGTGCCAACAATTCAAAGCGAAGGGCCATCTGCTCTGACAGACTTTGTTGGCGTTTCTTGAGCAATTCAATTTCTGGAAATAACCGAGTATCGAATTTGTAATTGATATTCATATTGATACCGTTGTCGGCCTGCTCAATACGGGCAAAAATCTCGTCAAAACGACGGTCCATATCCTCATGCATAGCATGCAATGATCGGGATGAGCCGGGAAGAATCTTTTTAATAGCAGAAAGAAAGGACATGGCTTAACCTTCCCAACGACAAACAATGTACGAAGCACAATTACTCATATGATACAAAAGAATGAGTGGGTCCCACTTTGAAACCCACTCACATGAAGACTACTCCGACGCCTCTTTCAAATACTGTTTCCAGAAATCGATCGAAGTAAAGACATCTCTATACGAAGCGTATTCGGAATAAATCTTATCTTTGTTACGCTTGAATACCTTCTCGGCTTTACGAAAACGAGTCCAAACCTCTTTGAATCGTTTCTTATCCATATGTCTAATGGCGCCCTTTTTATTAGGCATATCTACCACAATAAGCGTGTCAACATCCCTGATTTTACCGGCGGGATAAACCCATCCCGCAGCGTCGATGACAGCAACTTTGCCTCTGCGCTTAGCGGAGTCGTTAACAAAACGGTGGCCATTAATGGTCAGATAATCCTTAAATGCCTGGAGCCTAGACCTGTCGCCCCCAAGGCTCAAATTGCCAAAAGTCAGTTGCGTCAAGTCGACACCCAATTCTAGTGCCTGAGGGATGAGCTGCTCGATGGGAATCAACTGTTCCCTTTCACGATTTGCCGCCATAAAGCGGGATTCAGCGACAGGATGAGAAATCCACTCGGGACCTCTTAAAAAATCTTCAAGGCCCTTTACGGCGAGGAGAGCGTCATCGTAGTCAAATTTCCTCAAGTCGAGTTCGACTTCTCGACGAATCTCATAAAGAAAATCAGCAAGGGGCGCAACGCCGGTCGTCGCTTGGCTAATCAGCGTATTTCGGCTTACCTGATAACGCTCCACGGCAGCACTATACTTAAACTTAAAGGAATTATGCCAAACGCAAATACCATTCATGGACATGAATCTGGGTTTGCAACGAAGCGCATACTCAGCGTCGTCCGAACGAACAAATAAAGGCAAAGGTAATCCCTCGCGTTCGATCGTTGAGGTAGGTATAACGCAATACCACCAGCCAGCATACTGTTGAGTAGTGTCTTCATAAAGGCCAGTTGGGGCCTTATATATCTCGGTCTCAACCACATCATGAAGTGAAGTCATATAGCCTTCAGGCTTAAGGGGAGAAAAAGTTCCCTTAGCAGTAAAGAACCCCAAATCCTCAGTACGCAAATTGGGCTCTTCCAAGCTCATCATCGCACCCGATAAAAAGGCCTCAGCATATTCTTCTTTGAGAAGAGAGAGCAGGTTGAACGTGCGGATAAAGCTCTCGGGAAGAACCTCGACATCGTCATCCATCAGGAGAACATGAGTCGCTTTAGGAGTCTGTTCAAGTGACTCAATCATCCCGCGAGCGAAACCACCGGATCCACCGACATTAGGATTTGGATGAATCGAAATACGATCGGAGCCAGAATTACAGTCTAAAGATCTGCCGTTGTCGACAACATGGACATGAAAATGCTCCGAAAGTGACTCTTTACCAGAAAGAATCCCTTCTTTAATGAGATTTAGATTGTTAAGAACGTACTGCTCTTTTCTGAATGTTGTAATAGCAAGAGCCAATTC
>CABUMZ010000020.1 GCA_902492825.1 uncultured Collinsella sp. | reverse complement strand
GGACCATCCATCCTGTCGTTAAATCGAATCGTACTATCGACAACCATTGTAGTAGGCGCTTTAACGTCTCAAAGCACAATGGTGTTGAGTTTTGCGGGTAGCAATATACTACGAAGATGAGTTAACGTACAGTTGTACAGTATCTTAAATTTCAGCAGGTCACAAAACCACAACCCGCACAAATAAATGATCCCTTGGGGACGGAGGGATCATTCAAAAGGAAACGAGAGTGGAAAATCTCTCACTTCAAGCCCGCATTCGAGCCAAAAGTGGGAGATTATCCACTCTCGTTCTAATCTAGTTACGGTGCCGTATCCCCGAACTACATCAAGTTGCAAACAGCCGCCGCGAAGGCTACGGGATCCTCGGGGAGGATGCCCTCGACCAGCAGGGCCTGATCGTAGAGCAAGCCTGAGTACTGCTTGATCTTGTCAGTGTCGCCCGCCTTCTGAGCAGCGACGAGCTTGGCAAAGACCGGGTGCTTGGCGTTGAGCTCGAGCACGCGCTGGCTCTTGGGCATACCGTCGGGCGCGCCCTCGGGTCCCTTCTGGAGCACCTTCTCCATCTCAAGCGAAAGCGGGCCCTCGGTGGTGATGCAAGCGGGGGCATCGGTCAGGCGCGCGGAGACGGCAACCTTCTCGACCTTGTCGCCGAGTGCCTCCTTCATGGCGTTAAAGAGGTCCTCGTTCTCCTTGGTGGCGTCCTCGGCCTCCTTTTTCTCGTCCTCGGTCGCCAGGTCAAGATCACCGGTTGCGACGTTCTTGAGCTCCAGGTGACGATCCTCAACCTCGGGCTCGGCACCATCGGCCACGGCCTTTTCGGCAGCCTCGCGGGCGGCATCGTCCTCGTAGATCTTGGGCATATCGGCGGCAACGTACTCACGCATAGCCTGGAAGGTGAATTCATCCACGTCCTGCGTCAGCAGCAGCACGTCATAGCCGCGGTCGAGCACGCCCTTTACCACGGGCATCTTGGTCAAGCGCTCACGCGAGTCGCCGGCGGCGTAGTAGATGGCCTTCTGATCCTCGGGCATGCCCTTGGCATACTCGGCCAGGGTAATCATCTTCTGTTCCTTGGCAGACCAGAACAGCAACAGATCGGCGAGCTCATCGGCCTTCATGCCATAGCTCGAGTAGATGCCGTACTTAAGACCGCGGCCAAAGTTCTCAAAGAACTTCTCGTAGGCCTCGCGGTCGTTGTCACGCATATCCTCAAGGTCGGCGGTAATCTTCTTTTCCACACGCTTGGCGATGGCCTTGAGCTGACGGTTCTGCTGCAACGTCTCGCGCGAGATGTTGAGCGACACGTCGGCGGAATCCACGACGCCGCGGACAAAGTTGTAGTAGTCGGGCAGCAGGTCGTCGCACTTCTCCATGATCAGGACGTTGGAGCTGTAGAGCGCCAGACCCTTCTCGTAGTCCTTGCTGTACAGATCGAACGGCGCGCGTCCCGGCACAAACAGCAGGGCGTCATACTCGAGCGTGCCCTCGGCGTGGAAGCTGATGGTGCGCGCAGGATCGTCAAAGTCGTGGAACGTGGACTTGTAGAACTCGTCGTAGTCCTTCTGCTCGACATCGGAGCTGTGCTTCTTCCAGATCGGTGTCATGGAATTGACGGTCTCGAGCTCCTGGTAGTCCTCGTACTCGGGCTTGTAATCGTCGCCGGCGTCCTCGGGCTTGGGTTTCTGGCGGCTCTTGGACACCATCATCTGGATCGGGTAACGCACATAGTTACTGTACTGCTGAATCAGGCTCTTGAGACCCCACTCGGTCAGGAAGCGATCGTAGGTCTCGGCCTCGCCGTCGGCATCGAGCTTCTCGTTCTCGCGCAGCGTCAGGATGACATCGGTACCGTGCTCGGCGCGCTCGCCGTCCTCGATGGTGTAGCCCTCAAGACCGTCGGATTCCCACACATGGGCGACATCCTCGCCGTAGGCGTGGCTGGCGACCATAAAAGCCGAGTAGAAGCCCACGCCAAACTGACCGATGATGTCGACATCGGAGCCCTGCTGCTCGGCGTTCTCGGTCTTAAACTCCTCGGAGCCGGAATGGGCGATGGTGCCCAGATTGCGCTCCAGCTCCTCGGCGGTCATGCCAATGCCGTTATCCGAGATGGTAATGGTGCGGGCGTCTTTATCAAAGGAGACGCGAATGGCCAGGTCGCCCTGGTCGATCTTGACGCTCGGGTCCTGCAGGCTCTTAAAGTTGAGCTTGTCGACGGCGTCGCTCGCGTTAGAGATAAGCTCGCGCAGGAAGATTTCCTTATTGGTGTAGATGGAGTTGATCATGAGGTCGAGCAGTTTTTTGCTCTCGGTCTTAAATTGACGCATGTGCAGTCCTTTCGCGCTACCCCTGTCCGCAAAAACGGCCCGGTCGCCCGAGCCGCATCGCAGACCTGCTATGTTCAGACTTAGATTTTATAACCCATTAACGCGCATATATACATACGGAATCGAAAAACTGTATGTCCGAGCGCTCCAATGCGTCAATTGCCAAGGAGTGTCCCCAACTGCCGGCAGAAAAGGAACGTCCCTATCTGCCATCTACGCGCTTGGCCATCCAGACATGGGGTTGGCCCTCGTCTTCGTAATCTACCGGGGCAATTTGCGTGTAGCCCGCCTTTGCATAGAGCGGCAGCACGTATTCCTGCGCATGCAGCTTAATAAGCTTAGCGCCGGCATCGCGTGCACACGAAGCACTGGTCTCGACGATCGCACTCGCCAGTCCGCGACGACGCCTAGCCGGCAGCACGGCGACGCGCCCCATAATGTAGGTCTCCCCCGCCGCAACGTCTTCGTCCATGTCGCATGCCGGCAACACCGGGGCCCCTGCGTCAGCCACGCGTTCAAGCTCTTCGGGAAACACACGCGAGCAACCGGCAAGCTCGTCGTCTACATAGAGCGTCACATGAATGCAGTTCGGATCCTCGTCGATAGCGTCGAACTCATTCTCGTAGCCCTGCTCGTCCATAAAAACGACGCGGCGCACCAACGCCGCGTCATCAAAGCATCCCGTCTTAAGTTGGATATCCATGGCTGCCCTTTCATTCAATGCGAACGTTAGGGACAGATATTAGCGAAAATGAGCTCCGCGCACGCTAAACTTCGCGCGAGCCTTCGCCAGGCAGTCGTAATGACCCACGTTATGGGCATCGCTCGCGATGAAGCTGTACAGGTTCTGATCGAACAGGCGCTGTGCCGGCTTTTTCTCGCGACCAAAGCGACCGCCGGCAATAAAGTCCGCCGAAGCCTGCAGCTTGCAGCCCATATCGACCAGGCGCTCCGCCACGCTTACATCCTTTTGAACCGCACGATAGCGCTCAGGATGAGCGATGATCACCTGGTAGCCACGGCACTGCAAATCGTAAATCGTGTTCTCGTACTCTCTAAACGCATACGCATCGGCATGCGTCGAAAGCTCGAGCAGAAACTCGTTGGTCCCATCGAAATGCAAGTGCTCCGCAGCATCGATACCAAGCTCAACGAGCTTTCGATGGTTGACCTCGAAGCCCATCTGGAGCGGAAAACCGTCAGCGTTATCACGCAGCAGCTCAAAGGCATCCCACATCTTGTCGTAATCAAAATAGGGATCACGACAGTGAGGAGTGCAAACGATTCTGGTTACACCGGCCCGCTTGGCAGCCTCGAGCATCGCCAAGCTCTCATCGAGAGCGGCGGCGCCGTCGTCTACACCCGGCAAGATATGGCAATGAATGTCACGCATAGGTCAGCCTTATCAACTAAACGTTTGCTCGGTTGGTGAAGATGCCCTTTTTGGAAGTCCCCTGATCGTCGGAGCCCTTCTTAACCTTCTTACCGTCCTTGGTGTAGTAAGAATAGTAGTACTCGCTGGTCTCGGTCTCACAGTAATTCATGACGGTACCGATGAGCTTGACCTTTTCGGACTTCTTAAGCTGGCCGATGGCGTTGAGTGCCTCCTCGCGCTTGGTGAAGTCCTCGCGCACCACGAACAGCGTGCCGTCGGTCAGGCTGGCAATCTCGGCAGCATCGATGAAGGTGCCGACCGGAGGAGCGTCGAAGATGACGTACTGGAACTTGGCAGACAGCGCCTTGACCAGCTTGGCAAAGCGGTGAGAAACGATGATGTCGGCAGGATTGGGAATGTGCGGCTCGGCATCGAGGAAGTAGAAGTTCTTCTGACCCGTCTCGACAATTGCCTGGTCAATGGAGATCTGCTCGGAAAGGACCGCATAGAGTCCGCCGCGCGAACGAACGCCGAGCATATCGGAAAGGGACCTGCGGCGCATATCGGCCTCGACCAGGAGCACGGACTTGCCGCTCGTGGCGATAGCCTGGGCAAGGTTGATGGAAACCGTAGACTTGCCCTCGTTGGGAATCGAGGACGTGACGGTAATGGTGCGAATGGGGTCGTCCACGCTCGCAAAGCGGATGTTGGCCAGAAGGGTCTTGGCGGCATTCTGTACAACGAGCTTATCGGTGTTCTTTGCCTTAGCCATGCCTATTTACCACCTTTCATAGCCGGAATTCGGCCAACAACGGGAATGCCCAGGAGCTCTTCTGCCTCTTCGGCACCGCGGATGCGGGTATTGAGCATGTCTGCCAAAACGACATAGGCAACTGCGATAAAGATACCGGCGAGGAACGCGACAGCAACGTACAGCATACGCTTGGGACCGCTGGGGGCTTCGGGGGTCTTAGCCTCGTCGATAACGTTGATGCTCTGGGCAGCGCCGACGTTCTGAGCGACCGTACTCACCGAGCTGGCCATGGCCTTTGCGACCTTAGCCGTCTCCTTGGCATCGGTGCCGGTAACCGAAAGCGTAATGACACGCGTGGTGGTCTCGGAGGAAACAGACACCTTGTAGTCATCCAGATCGGTGAGGCCCAGTTCATTGGCTGCGCCGCTCTTAACGCTATCGCTATCCAGCAGCGTGGCGATATCGTTGGAAAGCATCTGACTCGCCGAGAGATCGTTGTAGCTCATCTGACCGCTATCGTCGGTCTTGGCGAGAATGTACATGCTCGTCGTCGCGGTATAGGTGTTGTCCATCGCAACGAAGGACACGATGCCCATGGCGATCGCGCAGACCACCGGAAGGGTGATGACCAGCTGAAGGTGCTTCTTCAGCAGCTGGAACAGTTCGAGAAGGGTCATGCAGCTTGCCTTTCATTTCCCCAGTTCGGATTGACAAAACTGTCCGTATGTTATCGCATCTTTTTACCGAGACCAAACTCTATACATAAGAAACAGGCTCTCCTGTAAAAATGTCGGAAGCAATCGTAAAATTGCACAACAACGCCGCACCCGAAAGTCAAATGCGGCGTCTGCATCAATATCTATGTTATATCGCTATGCGAATGGCTCGTCCTGCTGTATGGGAAACGTCACCGTAATGGTGGTTCCCACGCCCAACTCGCTCGACAGATCGAGCGTGGCGTGATGATACAGGGCCGCATGCTTGACAATGGCAAGCCCCAGACCGGTTCCGCCGCGCGCCTTGGACCTACTCTTGTCCACGCGATAGAACCGCTCAAATACCTTGCCCTGTTCTTCAGGCGCGATACCGATTCCCGTGTCGGCGACCGCAAGGAACGGATGGCCTTCGTCGTTGGTGCCGCACTGCAGCGTAACCGTACCGCCGGGTCGATTGTAGCGGATGGCGTTGCTTGCCAGATTATAGATGAGCTCGTCAATCAAGCGCGACACGCCCTCGATGACCACAGGCTTGGTCTCATGACTTATCGTCACATTCGCCTGACGGGCGACCTGTTCAAGACGCTGCTCGACCGCGTAGATGGCACGCGAGAGCTCAATAGGCTCCGTGGACCCAATGGGCACCGCCTCGCCCTCAGCTGCACGCTCGGCCTCGTCCAAGTTAGACAGCGTAAGGATATCGTTGACAAGCGCTGCCAAGCGGCCCGCCTCACGATAGATGCGACCGCCAAAGTTGCGCAGGTCGCCCTCGCCCTCGACCATGCCGTTTGCGATGAGCTCGGCATAGCCCGAAATCGCCGTAAGCGGCGTCTTGAGCTCATGGGTGATATTCGCCGTGAACTCGCGGCGCATACGGTCGTTGTCCGCCAGCACCGCCATTTGGCGCTTGAGCTCCTGGCGCTGCGACTCAATACGCTCAAGCATGGGGACCATCTCGGCATAGGCGTGCTCATAGCTACGGCGTGGGTGGTCCAAATCCACCTCTTGCAAAGGCGCGATGATGGCACGGGACTCGCGGCGCGCCATAAAAAACGAGAGTACCGCACCCGCTGCTGCGATAAGCAGCATCGGCGCCACCATCGACAGCAAAATCGCCGCAACGCCAGGCTGGGCCTGCGCCAAGCGGACAACCTGGCCGTTATCAAGGGCGACGGCGCGATACAGCATAATCTCGTCGAGCGTAGAGCTTGCGCGCTCCGCGGAACCCGAACCACTCTCAAAGGCCTCGATGACCTCGGGGCGATCGCCATGGTTGGGCAGTGTGGAAGGCGACGCCTCGTTGTCGTAGGCAACCGATCCATCCTTGTTAATCAGCGTGATGCGCAAGTCCTCGCGATCGAGACTACGCAAGAACGGGATGGGCTCCTGCTGTTCGTCGAGAGCGGCAGCAATGAGCTCGGTTTCCTGCGCCAGATTGGCACTCGTGGCATCCGCCAAGGTGTTTTGCACAAAGAACGCACCCAGCACCGTAAACGCCACGATAACCGCCATGGCGCAGACAAAGATCGTCACAAAAACGCGGTGCGACAGCGTATGTTTTCCCTGGGGGGCGAAGACCACGGGTTACTCCTCCGATGCGGTGGCCGCGGTGTCGTCACCTTCGGCACCATCACCGGCAGAAGGCTCGGCCAAGCGGTAGCCCACGCCGCGCACGGTCTCGATGGCGCTGGCATGCTCGCCCAGTTTTTGGCGAAGCGTCTGCACGTGCACGTCAACGGTGCGCGAACCGCCGTCGAAGTCCCAGCCCCACACGCTCTGCAGCAACGACTCGCGGGTAAAAACCACGCCGGGCTTGCGCATGAGGTACTCGAGCAGGTCGAACTCGCGCAGGGTGAGCTTAAGCGGCTCGCCGGCAACGGTCACCTCGCGATGGCTGGGCGAGAGCACGATGTCGCCCACGCTGACCACATCGCTCGCCTGCTTGACCATGCCGCCGCGACGCAGCAGTGCGCGGCAGCGGCTCGCAAGCTCCATGAGCGAAAACGGCTTAGTCAGGTAATCGTCGGCACCGCCATCGAGCGCCATCACCTTGTCGAGCTCGGTATCCTTGGCGGTAAGCATCATGATGGGCACCGTCGCCGTCAGGCGATCGGCACGCAGTCGACGCATAATCGCCAAGCCATCGGTATCGGGCAGCATGATGTCGAGCAGGACAGCATCGGGTACCCGTCGCGCCACGGCGGCCTTAAACTCGCCGTCGCACGAAAAGCCCTCGGCCTCGATTCCCTGCTTGCGCAGCGCATAGACCGTCAAATCCCTGATGTTGTCATCGTCCTCGACGTAATAGATCATGTTGAACCCCTTTGCGGCCGGCATGACCGCATCTTAACCCTAAAGGTGCCTGTACTAGATGGTATCAGCCAAAACGGCCCGTCAAATAATCCGCCGTGCGCGGATCAGTCGGATTCTTGAAGAGTTGCGCGGTGGGCGCGTGCTCCACCAGCTCACCCAGCAAAAAGAACGCGACCGAATCGGAAATACGCGCGGCCTGCTGCATGTTGTGCGTCACGACCACGAGCGTGCAGGTCTCCTTGAGCTCGCAGGCCAGCTGCTCCACCACCAGCGTCGATACGGGGTCGAGCGCCGAGGTCGGTTCGTCCATCAGCAGAATGTCGGGCTGCACGGCCAGCGCACGGGCGATGCACAGGCGCTGCTGCTGTCCACCCGAAAGACCCAGACCCGATTCTTTGAGCTTGTCCTTGACCTCGTCCCACAGGGCGGCGCGTCGCAGGGAGTCTTCGACCAGCTCGTCGAGCACGACGCGGTCGCGCACTCCCATGCCGCGAGGACCGTAGGCGACGTTGTCGTAGATGCTCATGGGAAACGGGTTGGGGCGCTGAAACACCATGCCCACGCGCTGGCGCAAACGGCAGATGTCGTAATCGCCCAGGATATCTTGACCATCGAGCGCAATCTTGCCCTCGATTCGGCAGTCCTTGATGCCGTCGTTCATGCGGTTAAAGCAGCGCAGCAACGTGGACTTTCCGCAGCCCGAAGGCCCGATGAACGAGGTGATCTGCTTGTCGCGGATCTTGATATTCACGTCCTTGAGCGCATGATGGTCGCCATAGAACAGGTCGAGGCCCTCGACATCGATGCGCGTCGGCGAGGCGGCAAGATCCTCTGCCGTGGGGCGAGTCGCATCCCCAACCTCGCGCTCGTGCGCGGCCTCGGCCTGCGCTTTCATGAGTTCTTCAAGCTCCGTGGGCTCCACAGCCGCAGCAGCCGTCATACCGCATACCTCCACATCGATATCAATTCAGCAGTATCGATAGTAGGAATCGCGGCTCATATGCACGTGAGCGCATTGTCAAGTGTTTGTAAGGGCACACTGGCTATGCGGCGGGCAGCTCGATGGTGAATATCGTGTGTTCGGGCGTCGATTCACATGCAACGGTACCGCCGTGCGCGCATACGATCTCCTTGGCGATGGCAAGCCCCAGTCCAGCGCCGCCGCGATTGGTCGCACGCGCCGCATCCAGGCGATAGAACTTCTCAAAGATCACCTTGAGCTTTGCCTCAGGGATGGGATCGCCCTGATTGATAAAGCGCACGCGCACGCCACCGCCGTCCCGGCGTCTGGCCCCGATCGTGATGGTCGAGCCCTCATAGCTATAGGCAACGGCGTTTTTCATGATGTTGTTGAACACGCGAGCCATCTTGTCGCCATCCACGAGCACCGTCAGGTCCTCGCGAATATCAACTTGGGCTTCCTTATGCTGCTCGTTGAGGATGGGATAGAACTCGTCAGCCACCTGAGCCAGCAGCAACCCCAGATCAACATAGCCGCGCGTGAGCACGATATCGTGGAAGTCAAAGCGCGTGATATCGAAGAACTCTTCGATGAGTGCATCGAGCCGGTGCGCCTTGTCGAGAGCCACGCCCGTAAAGTGCGCACGTTGCTCAACCGGCAGCTCAGGAGCCTCTTGCAGCAGCGAAAGATAGCCCACCACACTGGCAAGCGGGGTGCGTAGGTCATGTGCCAAGTACGTGACCAAATCGTCCTTGCGATGCGACTCGTCACGCAGAGCTTGCTGCACCTTGCGCTCACGGTCACGCACGCGGTTAAGGGCGCCCTCGACCTCCAAGAAGTCGCCGTCAATGTTGTCCCAGGTGTCGGGGTGATCGATCAGGCGATCTTGAATACGAGCGGCCAGCACACAATCGGCATGCTGCTCGCCCTGTTCGTAGCCCTGGTAGTACAGGGCGCGGCCGCACAAGAACAGCACGCACGCGGCAAGCGCCAGCACAAAGCCAAGCATGTTGAATACAAAGCCGGCATCGAACAGCACCGGCCCTTCGATGCCGCCGAGCGCCATGGCGCCAATCGCCAACGTCATGGCCCACGCGGCGCCGCCAATCACCATGCAGCGGCGCACGATCTCAAATCGATCGATCAGCAAAAAGCCGACAAGCAGCACCGCCAAGATTCCAGCGATGTTATCAATGCCAATCAGCAGCAGGCTCAGCAAAAAGAGCAGCACCGTTGCAAGCGCGCGGTTGTCGACGACCGACCTCACGTATTCAAAGAGTCGATCGGGCACCTCGAACGCTTGTCTATCGTCTTTTGTCATATCAAGATCCTCACAAGCGAAAAGCGTTATTCGATTATGTAGCCGACGCCCCAGACGTTTTTGATAAAGCGCGGCTTTTGTGCGTCGTCGCCAATCTTTTCGCGCAAGTGGCGAATGTGCACCATCACCGTATTGTTGGAGCCGGGCATAAAATCCTCGTTCCACACCGCACGGAACAGGTCCTCCACGGCCACCACGCTGCCGCGATGCTCGACCAGATACAGCAAGATTGAATACTCGGTGGGTGTGAGGCGTACCGGTGCACCGTCCACCGTCACGGAACGAGCGTCGCGGTTGATCTCCAAGCCGTCGAGCTGAATGGTCGGCGACTCGGCCGCCTGTGCACGGCTACCGTAGCTGGTGTAGCGGCGAAGCTGAGCGTGCACGCGCGCGACGAGCTCCAGCGGACGAAACGGCTTAACCACGTAATCGTCCGCGCCAAGCGAAAGGCCCTCGATCTTGTCTTGCTGGGCATCGCGCGCCGTCAGCATGATCACAGGATAGGTATGGCTGGAACGGATCGTACGCAGCAGCTCAAACCCATCGATATCGGGCAGCATGACATCCAGCAGCGCCAGATCGAACTCCTGCTCCAAGATTGCCTTGGCAGCATCGGCCCCGCTATAGGCAATCTGGACGTCAAAGCCTTCTTTTGTAAGGTAGATGCCCACTAGGTCGGCAATGGCCTTCTCGTCATCAACTACCAGTATGCGCTCGTTCATGCGTGCTCCTCTCGCGCTCCATTATGCCCGAGGGGGCGCCCGTCACACACAACAAGCGTGGGTGATTAAGTCGGCCTTAAGCACCCTTGTGCCCGTTCGGGCGCGGATGTGGGCCACGCACGCACGCGATGATCGCCGACGCCGGCAAACGATATATTCTAGTTTCAGAAGAGACCATCCCGTCGAAAGCGAAATCCGTGAAGTCCCTCACCTCTTTTGCAAAGCGCTCAGCCCAGCTTGCCGCCGGCTTTGTCTGCGCTATCGCCCTTGCCGCTGGCGTGCCCACCGTCGCCGGCGCCCAAGTGCTCACGACCGACAATGTTTGCGGCAAAACCGCCGATGTGCGCGGTATCACGGCCGAAAACCTGCCCGATATCGATGCGACCAATGCCCTCGTCATGGGCAAAGACGGCACCGTCTACTATGCCCGCGACGCCGATGAGCAGGTCAAGATTGCCTCGATCACCAAGGTCATGACCGCAATCCTAACCGTCGAGAATTGCAAGATGGACGAGAAGGTCACAGTGAGCAACGCCGCGGCCACCGTGGGTAATTCGACCGCCGGCTTGCTCGAAGGCGACGAGCTTACCGTGGAGCAGGCACTGCGCGGCCTGATGATTCCCTCGGGCAACGACGCCGCCATCGTGCTCGCCGAATATGTGGGCAAGAAGATCGACCCTAAGACCAAAGACGCCGAGGCCGCATTTGTGAAGGCCATGAGCGAGCGCGCTAAGAAGCTCGGCTGCACCGGTACGCTTTTTGAAAACCCGCATGGTCTGGACTTTGATGAGTGGGCTGGCGATATGCACTCAACCGCACACGACGTAGCGCTGATGATGCAGGAGGCCATGAAAAACGACACGATCCGCGAGGTCGTAGCGAGCGAGGATTCCTGGATCGAGGTCACGGGCGCCGACGGCACCGACCATTCGCATTCCATGGACACGCATAACTATTTGCTGGGCCAAGATGGCAACATCGGTGGCAAGACCGGCACCACCGACGATGCAGGCTATTGCTTTACGAGTGCCTACAACCGCGATGGTGACGAGATCTACACCGTCGTTTTGAACTCCACCACCACCGACCAGCGCTTTACCGATACCGCAACCCTTGCCAATTGGTACTACGGTCACAAGGTGACGGTCGCGATCGCCAACACGCAGGAAAAGACCGCCAACGGCAACCCGCTTATGGCGCGCATTGGCCAAACCGACTGGACGGATAAGACGATCGACGCCACACTCGCCGATCCTACGGCGCAAGCGACCGTGTTTTCCCTTGCCGGCGAGGTGACCGAAAAGGTTAGCCACGACGATCTTTCGGGCACGGTGCATGTGGGCGACAAGGTGGGCAGCGTTACGCTCAAGCAGGACGGCACCAAGATCGCCGTCATGGACCTGGTTGCCGACGAGGAAGGGGCAGGGCCGAATCCCATTGAGTGGCTCCTTGTGAAGCTCGACCGCCTGGGCCGCCGCATCGACAACCGCCCACTCACGGCAGAAAGCGAGACCGTCGCCAAGGCGCCCGAGGTGTAGGGCGCAAGAATAATAAGTCCACTGAAAGGAGGTGTCCGAAAGGATGCCTCTTTTTTTGAGGGTTCGAATCCCCAGCTAACGTGGTTCAACTAAAAAAGGGCCCCTTTCGGAACCCTTCTTTAAAGTCTTACTGGCGGAGAGCTGGGGATTCGAACCCCAGATGCCCTTTTGGGGCATACTCGCTTAGCAGGCGAGCACCTTCGGCCTCTCGGTCAGCTCTCCGTAACAGCCGTTCTATAGTAACCAAACAGCCGAAGTTGGGCAAGGGGAATTTTGAGGCGTTTCCTCTTTTACCTCTCTTTTACCAGTAAACGTCTCAGTCAATCATCTCAACCTGTAACATCTGCAGGCCGTAATCCCCTCCAGATGTTACAGGTTGAGACAAAGATACAAGGACGGCCCCAGCGACAGCGCGGACAGCCCATTCTTTATTAGTCCTCTCGAACGGTCTCCAACAGATAATCGCGCATGTACGGAATTGCAAACGAAACACAGCCATAGCCCGCGGGCTCAATCAACCCCGCATCGATCAGACGCTTGCGATATGACCCAACTTTGTTCGCCGACAAACCCATCTTCTTGGCGATATCGCCGTTGGCGATATCGACGCCCTCGCATTGAGCCATCGCCGCGAGATACTGAAACTGCCGTTCCGACACCCTGCGCAGCGCTGGGGCAATCACCATAGCATTAAAGCTATCAAGAGCCGCCTGGATACCCTTACGAGCCGCCTCTTCGCTCACGCTCTCCGCCCCACTGCGCGCAGCAACCTGCCAAGCGTAATATCCGACCAGCTGGACCATAAAGGGATAGCCTGCCGAAGCTTTTGTTAATAGCTCAGCGGCACCTTTGTCGAGCTCCTTGCCCGCTCGTCTCATCGTATCCTCAAACGATCCGCCAACTTCAAAATCGGAAAGCCGAGTAAGTTCAACATGTTTGGCTCGCTGAAGGAACGTCAACGTATCATCCACCACCACGCCATCTACCGATGTCGGCAGCCCGGCGAAAGCGAAAGCGACATTCGCTCCTTGGCGGATCAAGAGCTGCATCTCATTGCCTAGCTCGCGCATTTCCTCAGTTGAGGCATCCTGGATCTCGTCGAGCGTAATGAGCAGACCACCGCGCTTCGCAGCATCGTACATCGCCTCGCCCAGATGAGAGGCCGACTTCGACATCTCCATGGAGCCAAGGCTGACCCCTAAAATCGATGGGGAAATCGAGATTGATTCAAGACGAACGTTTCGCTGCAGAGCCTCGAGGATTCTATTGCAAAAACCAGCATTGGAGGCAACGTCAACGACCTCGAATCCTTTTTTGCGTGCAAGGTCACCCAATGCATTAAGGAGCACCGTTTTACCTGTGCCTCGGACGCCCGAGATGCGCATGAGTCGATCGGGGGCACCAGGACCATTCTCAAGAGCCTCGGCAAAGTCATCCAAAACAGTGTCCCGTCCGATAAGCTCAGGCGGATTCATGCCCGCCGTTGGCTTAAAGGGGTTAACAGCTTTCGTCATTCTGCCCTCCTCTGCTAGTTTTAACAACTTTAACAAAGTTTAGCAACTTTAGCAGAGTTTAACAGTTTTAGCAGGCTCGGCGGCTTTATGCCTTACCAATCCTGCCGGGTCCTCCCGCCCGCGCCGATACAAATAGCGCGGTGCGGCCCCTCTATATCGCCCCTACCCCAGCGAGCGGTTGAGGGAGCCGAGCTCGTCGTTGCCCATGGTGCGCCACATTTGGAAGATGCAACCGCGTGCCAGGAAAAAGAAGCCGTTGTCGACCAGTTGCACAGCGGCATCTGCCAGCTGATTCGTCACGGCGGACACTGGCGGCAGCTCGAGTCCAGCCTTGCGGATGGTCTCGACCGCCTCCTCGAACGTCGGAGGCTCGCTGACGCCCATCTCATTCATAAGGCCCTGCATTTCTTCCAGCGCACTACTGCCCGATTCCTCACCGCGCGGCACCAGACGGTAACAAGCCAGCGCTAGGTCGAGCTGATCGCAATTCCAATAGGCAAACGCCAAGCGATAGAACAGGTAGCCGATTGCAGAACGATCGCTGGCAATACGTAGGCCGTGGCGCGCCACCTCGATAATCTCGTCAAAGCGCTCCAGACGCGCAAGCACGTTGATGAGCGCAAAGTGCGATTGCATGGACGAGCGTGCCAGATCGTAAAGATGGCGCACCTCGGGCAGTGCTCGTTCAAAGTCCTCTTGCTCGGCGTAAAAGCTGCAGATCTCGTGCTGGGCAAAGTACAGTGCATCGGGCGCACGAAGGATTCGCACAGAGCGGTCTTCTTCCAACACCGGTAGCACCATGCGCACCAGCTGGTTATCGCAAAACTGCGTTTGAACCGGACCTGTCGCCAAAAGCTCGGCGACGGCGCACTTAGCCTCCAACTCCTCGACAAGACGGGAAAAGCCTTCAAAGGCACCTGTACGGTCGACTTTTGCCTGCTCGCGCAATTCAACAACGCGGGCCACGTATGGGTCGTCGTCCTCTTCCATGACCTCCAACTCGTCAGCCGTATCGGCAAGCAGCAGATCGCGCAGCGCCGGCGGCAGTGTGCGATGGTCATCACGCGGACGAGCATGAACCTCCGCAGGCTCAATCGTCTCCGGAGCGGTTGACTCATACGCCTCAAGCACACGCTTGCACGGCATATCGTCCATGTCCATGCTCTCAAGATCCTTGGCGACAGGCACGCAATCGGCCAGATAGGCCGCGCGCCCAAAGAAATACGTTGCGACAACGCGCTCGCCCTGCTCACTGTCGGGAGCAGCAATCTGCACATAGCAGCGCGTGATGCAGGTGCCCGCGGCAAAACACGCTGCCGCAAGCGTAAGTGCCACGCGCGCATCGTGCTCCGCGGCCCAGATCGCGCGCATGTCCTCGTCCAGCTCGCGCCAGGCGTCATCCTGAGCGTCGTATTCACGTTGTGGCATGGCATCCACGACAGACCGCCCAAACCGAACGAGCATAATCCCCTCGGCAACGTTTGCCCGATAGGTATAGTCGAGCCGTGTGACCACGTTGAGCGCCTCAACGATTCGCGCAAAACGGGTGCGCACGTCCCACTCGCCGCCCGGCTGGCACGAAACCGTTCCCGGTTTGGCCCACGGATTATCGCTCGAGGCCGTATCGAGCAGTCGGGGAACATCGTTGGTCGTCTTGGCGATATGCCACGCATCAAAGAGCGCGCAGCCCTCAAGACTCGGCGAGGATGCCGCAGGGACCAATCCGGCCCCGATGCGCTCAAGGATGCCGGAGAGGCGGTTGAGACGACACTCGATGGCAAGCAGCATGTCAATCTCGTCCTGGTCCAACAGGCTACGATCAAAATTGAGATAGAAAATCTTTGAGCGATCAATGCGAGCCAGGCTCATCTCGGACTTGGCAGCGATGGTGCGCAGGCGGGGCAAGTCAATTTCGCTCATAAGGGCGGCGGCATAGCGCTCGATACCGCTCGGATTCTCGGCATGGTCAACGCGGTAAAGCAGCGTCTCGATAGCATCGGGGAGCGGTGCCGTGTTAAAGCCCAAAAACACCTCGACCGGCTCGGACAACTTTACGAGCTTGATCTTGTCGACAACGTTTTGCATACCCTCGTCGAGTCCGCCGGCGTCCGCCGTGTTCACAATAGCGCTTTCGGAGTTGGCAAATATCACGTAGCGCAAGAACATCGAGGCCATGAACTCACCGTAAGGAAGGGCGCGGATCGAATTCCATGTCTCGTGGTCGGACTGCTCGCGCATGGGGCCTTCGGGAGAGCCGGCAGTTTGCGCACACGCGCGCATTGCACCGTTGGCTTCCCTTACCATGATCTCACCAATACCGGAATCCGACTCGTCAAGGACCAGTTCCATGTCGGGATCGTTGGGCAGCGGAGCCTCGCTGACGGGGCGGTCCACCTTGTACACCTCACCCGAAACGCTTACGTAGCCCAAAAGCGACACATGACTTTTGCCAACGAATTCGACGACATAACAAGATTCATGCTGATCCTCGCCAAAGAGTTTCCAGACCACGCCATATGAGCGTCCCGCAGGCTGCTCGGGCATCGCCGGAAAGCGCTTCTTAGGATCGAGAAACCTGAGCTTGTATGTCGGACGCTCTGCCACGAAATATCACCCTGATCGGTCGTTTGAAGAAGGAGTGGTCGCGAATAAGTCGCGACATCTACTCGGAATCTTACACGAGTCGACAGGAAATCGTCCCTTTGGACGAAAGCACTCAAGCTGGCGTAAAAGAAAAGCCCCCGTTGCCGGGAGCTTTAATCTCAAATGGTGCGGCGTATAGGATTCCGCGCATCCGCTGCGCGGATCCGCACCGGCTTCGCCCGCCTGCCGGCGCGCTCGCCCGCGGGCTAAAAACGCTCCGCGTTTTCTTTACGCCCGCGCCTCGACCGAGGTTCGAATCCATGCAGTGTTTACGTAAAAGAAAAGCCCCCGTTGCCGGGAGCTTTAATCTCAAATGGTGCGGCGTATAGGATTCGAACCTATGACGTTCTGATTCGTAGTCAGACCCTCTATCCAGCTGAGGTAACGCCGCGACTTGTTGATTATTATGCACATGGACTGAATATAGGTCAAGCATTTTTTCAAAAAAGTTTATTGAATTGGATTTTTACTCATTTGAAGGAATCGATCGAGTCCGTATCCCCTGGTATGCGACAGGGCGGTTAGTTCAGATGTATCGATATATAAGAAAAGCCCCCGTTGCCGGGAGCTTTAAACTCAATTGGTGCGGCGTATAGGATTCGAACCTATGACGTTCTGATTCGTAGTCAGACCCTCTATCCAGCTGAGGTAACGCCGCAACGCACGGATTATTATGCACGTGACCCCTCAATGGGTCAAGCAACAATTTGGAAAAATTTTATGAAGCACCGATTAAGTTCCTTCGCGGATCCGCACCGGCTTCGGCCGCCTGTCGGCGCCCTCGCCCGCTCGCTAAAAACGCTCCGCGTTTTCTTCACGCTCGCGCCTCGACCGAGGTTCGAATCCATGCGGTGCTTCCATAAAAGAAAAGCCCCCATTGCCGGAGGCTTTCAATTTCAATTGGTGCGGCGTATAGGATTCGAACCTATGACGTTCTGATTCGTAGTCAGACCCTCTATCCAGCTGAGGTAACGCCGCAGCGCGTTATTCATAATGCCACCGCCCCTAGGTCGCGTCAAGAAAAAATTCTCTTAAAGTCAAAAAAATTTTTAGCCGCACGCATCCAAGCAACGGAAAAGCAGGTAGATGGCTCGCGCCTGCCCAAATATTTTTCCCCTCCCCCATGTTGTTGCCCCACATTCAAAAATGGGACGCTTGTAGCGCTTTGCACGACGCTTTTGGGACCCAAGGCACTTCCTAAAATGCCCCCGACCGATAGCCTCGTAAGTAGGAAGGGCCCATGACGGCATCCGTTGATCCACGCAGCGACTCATGGGTCGAAATGAAAAGAACGCACACGAAAGGACGAGGACCCATGAAGATCACCAAGAAACTACTGGCGGTATGCGTTGCGGCTCTTGCCCTGAGCATGGCCCTCATGGGCTGCAACGGCGGCACAAGCTCTTCCAGTGGCGGGAGCGCTTCCAAGGGCACTACCGAGCAAAAGGAGTCCAAGAAGCCCGCGGACAACCGTATCGACTTCACCTGGTTCAAGGCCTCTGTGCCCGAGGGCTATGACGTCTGGTCCGACAGCGGCGACGGCGGCTTCGTCGGCAGCATTTGCTTCAAGAATGTCGACGAGAGCGATAAGTCCATCTCCTTTGATGTTGAGTCCGACGACGCCGAGACGCTCGTTGCCGATGAAACCGAGAGCGACGGCTACGAAGCAGGTGAAGATATCACCATCGGCAAGTACACCTGGAAGACCGTCAACTTCACCTGGAACAAGACACCGAGCGTCGAACTGATCTCCGAGATTCCCGATACCGGCCAAAGCGTCGTTATCTACCTGTTCATGACGACTCCCGACGACCCCGCCGTCAAGGCATTCCTCGAGTCCCTCGAGTTCCCCGAGAACCTCGAAGAGGCGCATAACGAGGCCAAGAACATCAGCATTGCCGACCTCTGCAAGGAAAACGGCCTCACTGAGTACAAGCCGGGAAAGTAGCCCCGCAGTTCATTTGTGTACGACAGACGTTGCTCCACACAACGGTCTGTAAGGAAAACGGAGAGGGTCGAGCAAGAAAGGACGAGAACCCATGAAGATCACTAAGAAGCTATTGGCGGTATGCGTTGCGGCTCTTGCCCTGAGCATGGCCCTCATGGGCTGCGACGGCGGTAGCTCTGCAAAGCCTGCTGGCAGCGACGCCGGCAGCGCCCCCAAGCAGGCGACCGAAAAGAAGGAGTCCAAAAAGCCCGCCGACGACCGTATCGACTTTACGTGGTTCAAGGCTTACGCACCCGAGGGCTACGACGTATGGGCGCGCAGCGGAAGCGATGGCAATGTGTCTGAAATCCTCTTCAACGGCATCGAGGATAGCAACAAAGTCATCTCCTTTGGCGTAAGCTCCACGAAGGACGCCGAGACGGTTGTCACCAACGACTCGGCCCGCGATGGCTATGAGCGTGGAGAAGACGTGACCATCGGCCGGTATACCTGGAAGACCGTCAACTTTACGTGGCACAAGACACCGAGCATGCACCTCGCGACCGATATTCCCAACTCCGGAAGAAGCGTCGAGATCACTCTCTTTATGGCGACCACCGACGACCCCGCCTGCAAGGCATTCCTCGAGTCCATTGAGTTCTGCGAAGAAGATCTTGAGGAAAAGAAGCTTGAGGCCAAGGACATTAGCATCAAGGATCTCTGCGAGGAGAACGGACTTGTCATCTCCGGAACGAGAAAGTAGCGCCAAACCCGGCATGACGCCACGCGCAGAATAGCCCGCAGGGCAGCGCGAGCGCGCGAGCAGGGCCCGATTCCCGCTTCCCCCGGGAATCGGGCCTCTTTTTGTTTTGGCCGTCTTCCGCGTCAAAACGTCGCAAGCCGCGCGCAAACAAAGGCGGCGGAGCCCCATGGCCCCGCCGCTCATCATGCGATATGTTTGCAAGAGACCTTACGCCTCGGGCTCGATCTTCTCGAGGCCGCCCATGTAGGGACGCAGAACCTCGGGGATCGTGATGGTGCCGTCGGCGTTCTGGTAGTTCTCCAGAATGGCAGCCATGGTACGACCAGCCGGCAGGCCGGAACCGTTAAGGGTGTGCAGGTAGCGCGAGCCCTTGAAGTTCTCGGGGTCGCGGTACTTGATGTTGGCGCGGCGGGCCTGGAAGTCGCCGCAGTTGGAGCAGGAGCTAATCTCCTTGTAGGCGTTGTAGCTCGGCAGCCAGACCTCAACGTCGTAGGTCTGACGGGCAGAGAAGCCCAAGTCGCCGGTGCACAGGCTAATCACGCGATACGGAAGGCCCAGCTGCTGCAGCAGGTACTCGGCCTCGGC
>CABUMZ010000019.1 GCA_902492825.1 uncultured Collinsella sp. | reverse complement strand
GGTCACCAAGCACAACCTCAAGTACCGCCGCTACTACCACCAGTTCGACTACTAAGAGCTGGTCACGGGTCCGATATCTTGGCTGGTTGATATCTCGACCCTGCACAAGGGCGTCCGCATTTGCGCGGGCGCCCTTTTTGCGTTGTGACAAGAGACTGCTGCTAACCGCTTGCCCTATGTTTCCAAATGAATACGGTGTGAGCCGAGGAAGGCGATTCTCCCCGCAAACACTCTAGTATGCTAAAGTACCCAGAAGACCGGCGGAGCTATGCCGGTCTTTCGTTCTATATGAAACGCAGCATGAGGAGGCTCACCAGATGACGGCCACACCGTGGGGATTCCGGGACATATTGCCCGAGGAGGCTCAGGCACGCGAGGAGATCGCATGTACGGTGAAGGGCTGCTTTAGGGAGCATCATTACCTTCCGGTCGAGACGCCGCTGCTCGAGGACAAGGGTTCGCTCGAGGAAGGCGGCCGCATTGCGGACACGCCGTTTAAGCTCTTTGATGACGACGGCCGCCTGCTGGTGGTCCGTCCCGACAACACGCTGCCGATCGTGCGTCTGGTTTCGACCCGCATGCGCGCGGCCGACCTGCCCCTGCGCCTTCGCTACGAGGCGCCGGTGGTTCGCGAGTGCCAGCGCAATGCCGGCGGCTCGCGTCAGTTTACGCAGTTGGGTTTTGAGCTTATCGGTGTGGGCGACACCGCGGGCGATGTCGAGATCGTCTCGCTGGTGGCGGAGGCCATGCGCAAGCTGGCGCTGCCCGATGCGCGCATTATTGCGGGCAGCGTTCGTCCGTTTAAGGAACTGCTCGCGGCCTGTGAGGATCGCGAACTGGCTGCCGAGGCATTGCGTTGCGTACACGCCAACGACTTTGTGGGCCTCGATGCCCGTGTGGCGGCAAGCGCCGAGCCCGAGGCCGTCAAGGCTGCCATCAGCGAGCTGCCGCGCTTGCACGGCGGCGCTGAGGTACTCGACCGCGTCGACGCGCTTCTGGCGGCGGTGGGCATTGTCGCGCCGCTCACGCGCGAGCTGCGTGCCCTGGTCGAGGGCCTGGCTCCCGAGGACGCCCAGGTGCTGTCCTTCGACTTCTCCATCATGAACTCGTTTGATTACTACACGGGTCTGGTCTTTAAGGCCTATGCCGGCGGCCTGCCCGATCCGGTGGGTTCGGGCGGACGCTACGACTCCATCTTTACCGGTGCATTTGGCGACGGCATCGAGGTGCCGGCGGCGGGCTTCGCCTTTTCGCTCGAGCGCCTGGAGGCCGCGCACACCTCGGCCGAGGACGCTGCTTCCGATGGCGATCACGCCGCGGGCCGTGGCGCCGAGGGTCCGCTGCGCATCGCCGTGCCCAAGGGCTCGCTTAAGGCCGACACACTCGACGTGCTCGAGGCCGCGGGCTTGGATGTCTCGGAGCTGCGCGATCCCGGTCGTCACCTCATCGTGCGCGGCCGCGACACACAGGCCGGCGAGGGCACGGTCGGCGATATCGAGTTTGTCATCGTGCGCCCCAGCGATGCGCCCGCCTTTGTGGGCTGCGGCGGTGCCGATTGCGGCATCTGCGGTTGGGATTCGCTTATCGAGGCAGACCTCAACCTGCTGCAGCTGGTCGATCTGGGCTACGGCCTGTGCACGTTTATCGAGGCAGAGCCCGCGTGGCGCGCCGGCCAGGCCGAGCACAACTATGCCCGTCGTGGGTCGCTTCGCGTGGCCACCAAGTATCCGCGCATCGCGAGTGCCTGGTATGCCGAGCGCGGCGTGAATGCCGATATCGTTTCGCTGCACGGCAACATCGAGTTGGGCCCCATTGTCGGTATGACCGACCGTATCGTGGACATCACCGCCACGGGCGCCACGCTGCGCGACAACGACCTGGTTATTACCGGTCGCATTATGGACTGCACGGCGCGATTCTTCGTCAACCCGGGTGCCGCGCGCCTGGACCCGCGCGTGCGCAACTTGGCCGATCGCCTGGCGGCGGCCGTGAAGGACAAGCATTTTGAGCCCGTTGCGGGCTCGGCACAATAGCGCGAGCACGCACGGGCGTCCCAACGTCTGGGCTGCGGGCCGATTGGCGCCGCCGCCCGGCCTCTCGTTTTTCGAACACAACCTCGACCGATAGGGGATACCGATATGAAGACCATCAAGCTTGCTCCCGGTGAGCGCCTCGTTACCAACCAGCTCAACCGCAAGGGTGTGCTGCCGCAAAACATCGTCGACGCCGCCCGCGATATCGTGGCCGACGTGCGCGCCAACGGCGATGCCGCGGTGCGCGATTACTGTCAGCGTTTTGACGGTGTTGAGCTGCAGAGCTTCCGTCTGCCGCAAGAGCAGATCGATGCCGCGCTCGAAGGCCTCGATTCCGCTTTTGCCGCGGCGCTCGAAAAGGCTGCACGCCAGATTCGTGAGTTCCACCAGCGCGAGGTCGAGCAGAGCTGGTTTACCACGCGTGCGGACGGCACGATGCTCGGCGTTAAGGTGACCCCGCTCGCGGCGGCCGGCATCTATGTGCCGGGCGGTCGCGCGCAGTATCCCTCCACGGTGCTCATGAATGCCATTCCCGCCAAGGTTGCCGGCGTCAAGCGCGTGGTCATGGTGACCCCGCCGCAGAAAGATGGCCTGATCAGCCCGTATACGCTCGCCGCGGCAAAGCTCGGCGGCGTGGACGAGATCTATATGGTGGGTGGCGCTCAGGCCGTGGCCGCGCTGGCGTACGGCACCGAGACTATTCCGCGCGTCGACAAGATCACCGGCCCGGGCAACGCCTTTGTCGCTGCGGCCAAGCAGATTGTCTCGGGCGACGTGGGTATCGACATGGTCGCTGGCCCCTCCGAAGTCTGCGTGCTGGCCGATGCCACGGCCAAGCCCATGGTGGTCGCGGCCGACCTGATGGCCCAGGCCGAGCACGATCCGCTGGCAGCCTGCTATCTGGTGACTTGCGACGAGCAGTTTGCGCGCGAGGTCGAGGCAGGCATCGATATCCTGGTGGCGCAGTCGCCGCGTGCCGAGATCACGCGTGCTTCGCTCGACAATGAGGGCACCATCGTGGTGGCCGCCGACATGGCTGCCGCCGTCGAGGCGGTGAATACCGTGGCGCCCGAGCACTTGGAGCTGCACTGCAAGGACGCGATGGGCCTGCTCGGCGGCATTCGCAACGCCGGCGCCATCTTTGTGGGCGCTTGGAGCTCCGAGCCGCTCGGCGATTATGTTGCCGGTCCCAACCACACGCTGCCAACCGGCGGCACGGCCATGTTCTCCAACCCGCTTTCGGTCGAAGAGTTCGTTAAGCGCTCGAGCGTCATTTGCTATACGCCCGAAGGCCTGCTCTCCGATGCTCCCGCTACGCAGCGCCTGGCCGAGGCCGAGGGCCTGTGGGCGCACGCGCTCTCTGCCGCCCTGCGTCGTCGCGTGCTGGAGCAGGGCGAGGATGCCGTGAGTGCCGAGTCGCTCGCCGCGGCCGACCTGACCAAGGTTGCCTGGCCGGGAGATACGACCGCGACGGTCGCCGAGGGTGTGGACCTGGCGGCTGCGGGCGCGGATGGCGCTGGCGCGACTGGCGAGGAGGCCTAACATGGCCGAACTCACGCCGCGCATGAAGGGGCTCGTCCAGCCCTACCTGGCCGGCATCGAGCCCTATGATCCCAACTTTACGCCTACGCGCATCAATCTTTCGGCCAACGAGAACACCTATCCCGTGCCGGCCGGCGTGCGCGAGGCAATCGATGCAGCCCTGGCTGCCACGCCGCTCAACCGTTATCCCGACCCCATGTCCAACGACCTGCGCGATGAGCTTGCCGCTTGGCATGGCGTGACGCGCGAGAATATCTGCGTGGGCAACGGCGGTGACGAGCTGCTCTATAACTACTTGCTGGCGTTTGGCGGCGCGGGGCGGACCCTGCTCAACTGCCCGCCGTGCTTTAGCGAGTATGCGTTCTTTGCGTCGCTCTGCCAGACCGAGGTGCGCGACGAGTGGCGCGACCCGGCGACCTTTGAGCTCGACCAGGCGGCGGTGCTTGCGGCGGCTCCCGAGTGCGATCTGGCGATCGTGACCTCGCCCAACAATCCCACGGGTGACGTGGCGCCGCTCGACTTTGTCGCGGCCCTGTGCGATGCGTGCCCCGGCATGGTCATGGTCGACGAGGCCTACGTTGAGTTTGCCGACGATTCGTTTGGCGCGGCTACCACGGCGCAGGGGCTTATCGCCGAGCATCCCAACCTGGTGATTCTGCATACGCTGTCCAAGGCGTTTGGCGCCGCCGGCACGCGCCTGGGCTATGTGATTGCGGCGCCCGAGGTTATCGAGGTGTTTGCGGCGATTCGCCAGATCTATTCGGTCAACGTTCTGAGCCAGGCCGCCGCGCTTGTCTGTGTGCGTGCCCGCGATGCGTACGCGCCCGTGGTGGCACAGGTCGCATCCGAGCGCGAGCGCGAGCTGTGCGCCCTGCGCGCGATGGCTGCCGAGGGCCTGCCCGTGGAGGCATGGCCGAGCGCGGCGAACTTTGTGCTCGTGCGCACGCTGCATGCCACGTGCGTGCGCGAGCGCCTGCGCGACGAGTATTCGATTTTGGTGCGCGACTTTAGCTACGCGCCGGGGCTCGCGGACTGCCTGCGCATTACCGTGGGCACCCCGCAGGAAAACGACGAGGTGCTGGCCGCGTTTGCCGCGCTGGTGAAGGAGGAGATGTAGATGGACCGCTATGCCGAGGTAACCCGCAAGACGGGCGAGACCGACATTGTCGTTAAGCTCGACTTGGACGGAAGCGGTGTGTGCGATATCTCGACCGGCGTGCCGTTTTTCGACCACATGCTCAACGCTTTTGGCCGCCATGGTCTGTTCGATCTGACGGTGCACGCGGTGGGCGACGTCGAGGTCGATGCGCATCATACCGTCGAGGACACGGGCATTGTGCTGGGCGAGGCGTTTTGCCAGGCACTGGGCGACAAGGCGGGCATTACGCGCTTTGCCGACGCGGCGATCGCCATGGACGAGACGCTTGTGATGGCTGCTGTTGATATTTCGGGCCGCGGGCAGGCCTACTGCGAGCTGCCCGTGCCGACCGGGCGCGTGGGCAGCTTCGATACCGAGCTGGCCGTCGAGTTCTTCTACGCCTTTGCGCGCGATGCCAAGCTCACGCTGCACGTGCGCGAGCTGGTGGGCGGCAACTCGCATCACATTATCGAGGCCGCCTTTAAGGCCGTGGGCCGCACGATGCGCCGCGCCTGCGAGCTGGACCCCCGCGTGCAGGGCATTCCCAGCACCAAGGGCTCGCTGTAACCGCCACAAAGGCAAAAACCACCACGAAGGTGCCTGTCCCCTTTGTGGTGGTTTTGGATGATGGGAAGAGGAGGGTCGCGTGGGCGAACCGAAGATCGTGGTGGTCGACTACCACAAGGGCAACTTGTCGAGCGTTGCGCGCGGGCTTGCGCGCGCCGGTGCCGCCGCCTGCACGTCGGACGATTCGGAGCAGATCCGCAACGCCGACGGCCTGGTCATCCCGGGCGTGGGCGCGTTCTATGACGCGATCGCCTTTATGCGCCAGAGCGGCGAGGCAGACGCGGTGCTCGATGCCGTCGCCGCCGGAACTCCGCTGCTCGGCGTCTGCCTGGGTCTTCAACTGTTTTTTGAGCGCGGCAACGAGGGCGTGCCTGCGGACGAGGGCGCGGTCGCCGACGGCAACGCCTCCGAGCAGGCTGGCGGTCCCTGGGTCGATGGCCTGGGTATTATGCGCGGCTCGTGCACGCGCTTGGAGTCGAGCCGCCTGAAGGTGCCGCACGTGGGCTGGGACCAGGTGCACATGACGCCCGCCGGCGCGGCCGATCCGCTGCTTGCTGGTTTTGCCGAGGGTGCCAACATGTACTTTACCCACAGTTATGCGGTGGCCGATGACGCCGATGCCGCCGATGTGCTGGCGCGCACGCACTATACGCGGAGCTTCCCGTGCATCGTGCGCCATGGCAACGTGTGGGGCTGCCAGTTCCATCCCGAGAAATCCTCCGCGCTGGGTCAGCGCATCCTTAAGAACTTCGTCAACATCGTCGAGGAGGCCGGCCGATGATCCTGTTTCCCGCAATCGATCTGATCGGCGGCAAGGTCGTGCGCCTGGAGCGCGGCGACCGCAGCCGCTGCAAGGTATATTCCAACGACCCCGTGGCCGTCGCCCACTCGTTTGCCGAGCAGGGCGCGAGCTGGGTGCACGTCGTCGATTTGTCCTCTGCCTTTGGCGAGGATGAGGACACATGCGCTGCCAATTCGGCGGCGATCAAGGCCATCTGCGGCGTCGACGGTCTGTCCGTGGACGTGGGCGGCGGCGTCCGCTCACTCGCGCGCATCGACGAGTTGGCCGGCTACGGTGCGCGCCGCATCGCACTGGGCACGGTGCTCGTGACCGAGCCGGGTTTTGCCGAGGTGGCGGCCCAAGGCTTTGGCGAGCTGTTGGTGGCAGATATTGCCGCGCGCGACGGCCAGGTCAAGGTGAACGGCTGGCGCGACGGCGCGGACGTGGCGCTCGACGATGCCGTGGCGCAGCTTTCCGAGCTGGGCTTTAAGCATCTGGTGTATACCGACATCGCGCGCGATGGCATGCAGACGGGCATCGATGTGGCGGCGTATCGCCATGTGGCCGAGGTCGCGGGCTTTCCCGTCGTGGCTTCGGGCGGCATCTCGACGCTCGACGACATCCGCGCGCTGGCCGCGGTGGGTGAGGGCGCGATTGAAGGCGCCATTACCGGTCGCGCGCTCTACGAGGGCAACTTTACGCTGGTGCAGGCGCTGACCGCCGCCCGAGGGGAGGAGTAGACCATGCTTACCAAGCGTGTGATTCCCTGCCTGGACGTCAAGGACGGCCGTGTGGTCAAGGGCGTCAACTTTGTGAGCTTACGCGATGCGGGCGATCCGGTGGAGCTGGCGCGTGCCTATGACCGCGAGGGTGCGGACGAGGTCGTCTTCCTGGACATTACCGCCACGAGCGACAACCGTGCGACGACTATCGAGATGGCGGCGCATGCGGCCGAGGAGCTCGCTATTCCCTATACCGTGGGTGGCGGCTTTCGCGACTTGGCGGGCATGCGGACCATGGTTGCCGCCGGTGCCGATAAGGTGTCGCTCAACTCTGCCGCCGTGCGCGACCCGTCGCTGATTAGCCAGGCTGCCGCGGCGTTTGGTAGCCAGGCCGTGGTCGTGGCGATCGATGCCAAGCGCGTCGGTTTGCCCGGCGCATCTGGTGCCGACAAGTGGGAGGTCTTCACGGCGGGCGGCCGCAACGCCACGGGTATCGACGCGGTGGCGTGGGCCGAGGAGGCGGCTCGTCGTGGCGCCGGCGAGATCTTGCTTACCAGCATGGATCGCGACGGCACCAAGGCCGGCTTTGACCTGGCGCTCACCCGCGCCGTGGCACGTGCGGTGCCGATTCCGGTGATTGCTAGCGGCGGCGTGGGCACGCTCGAACATTTTGCCGAGGGCGTGATCGAGGGCGAGGCCGATGCCGTGCTGGCGGCGAGCGTCTTTCACTTTGGGACGTTCAGCATTCGCCAGGTGAAGGAGTATATGGCGTCGCAGGGTATTCCTGTGAGGTTGGACTTCTAATGCTGCGGGCTTCGCTGCGGCTTGCCCAGGCACCGCATCTTGCCGCTCAAACCGTCGCTCGCGTACCAAAGTACGCGTCGCTCCTCTTTCGCGGCAACCTGCGGCACCTGGACAACCCTCGCCGACCGGCGATGTTTAAATTGGGGAATTGAAATGAGAGAAATTACTACTCCAGCGGATCTTAAATACGACGCCAAAGGATTGATTCCTTGTGTTGTTCAGCAGTATGACACCGGCGAGGTGCTTATGGTTGCTTGGATGAACGAGGAGTCGGTGGGGCTGACGCTCAAGACCGGTACCACGTGGTTTTGGAGCCGCAGCCGTCAGGAGCTCTGGAACAAGGGCGCGACGAGTGGCAACATGCAGGAGGTCAAGGAGCTCTGGGCCGACTGCGATAACGATACACTGCTGGTCAAGGTCGACTCGCCGGGTCCGGCCTGCCATACCGGCAACCGTACCTGCTTCTTTAAAAAACTCGCGTAGGGCGGGCGCTCGATTAGACGCTCGGCCACCAGAAAGGATTGAACCATGGGTGTGCGCACCGCAAACGTTCAGGATGGAAATATCGGTGAGACGCTGACAGGTCTGGCCGAGGTGATTCACGGTCGTCGCGATGCGTCGCCACAGGAGAGCTACACCGCTCGTCTGTTGACCGACGTCGAGGACGAGCTGCTCAAGAAGCTTGCCGAGGAGGCGAGCGAGGTCATCATGGCCTGCAAGGATAACGACCACGATCACATTCGCTATGAGGCCGGCGACCTGGTCTACCACTTGCTCGTGACGCTTGAGCGCTACGGCATCACCCTCGACGAGTTGGCCGGCGAACTCAACGCCCGCCGCCACTAGTCGTTTGGGACAGTCTTTGTTGGTGTAACGGGGTCATGGAAGTTGCGGTGAAATAGGGACTGTTTAAGCGCTTCATCAGGCAAAACAATCCCTATTCCACCGCAACTTATGAAGGGATGGCTAGTCGAGGGGTGTGGGTTCCCATTCGCCGTTGGGGTGGGGGATGTCGAAGGTTCGGTAGCCGCAGTCGTAAGCGTGGGCCTGGGCCTCGCGGATGTTCCAGCAGATGTCGCAGGCGCGGTGTGCGTCCGAGCCAAAGGTGATGGGTACCTCGGCGTGGGCGAAGCGGCGCAACAGCCCGGTCGCGGGGTAGTAATCGTCGAGCCCCTTGCGCGGTGCGGCGGTCGAGACCTCAACGCGGCGACCCGTATCGTGGGCGCATTCGGCCATCTGCTCCCAAAACGGCGCGGGGTCAAAGTCGGGTGCAAAGCCGTCCTTCGAAAAGCGCATGACCAGGTCGGGATGGGCCATCGCGTCAAAGTTGAGTGAGCTTTCGCAAGCACGGCACCAGTCGTCGACGTAGCACTCCCACACGCCGCGCACGCCTAAGTTTTCCCAAACATGCAAGTTGGTATCGTCGTCGATCCAACCGCAAAGGGAATCGGGTGTATCGGGGCGCGCGACGTCCTCTGTCCCTGCCGTGCCCGCGGCGCCTGCCGCAATATCGTCCGGGTTGCCAATCCAGTGCACGCTGCCCAGACGTACGACGGCGCCCTGGGACCAGTGCTCTACCAAGGGCTCGCAGCCCTCGTACCAATCGCATTCAAAACCGTAGATAAAGGTGAGCTCCGGCGCAATCTGCGCGGCGAGTTTGCGGGCGTCCTCAAAGGCCAAACGATGTGCCGGCAAGTCGCCCTCGACGACCTGCACCTCGCAGTTAGCATCCATACTGGCGGGCAGGGTAAGGTGGTCGGTCGAGACCATGACGCGGCAGCCGGCGGCAGCAGCGGCACGGACGTTGTCCTCGAACGAGGCGTGCCCGTCCGAGAACGAGGTATGAGTATGGCAATCGACCAGCGGGCAGGCGGGCATGGCGACTCCTTTGCATTTGGTGAATCCGCTCCATTGTAATGGTGCAGCTCTCAACACGCCGCGCACGCCGGGTGCCGAAATCGAGTGGAAAGGCGGGGCGGCGCGTGCCGGCGCCGGCGACTACTTGCTTCGTGCCGCCGCGCGTTTGGCCTGCACTGTTACCATCGCGTGTCTCACGGCGGTGATGGGGCGATAGCGGATCATACGCGGTCCCGACCAACGCATAACCTCGCGGATCTTCTCGCGCATGGCAGGCCGGTAACAATGCGAAGGACATGCCGAGCAAAATGTCTTGGTGCCCATGTGCGGGCAGTGCTCAATGCGCGCGATGGCGTATTTCTGCAGCTCGGCGCATTCGGGGCAGAGCGTAATGGTTCGAAGGCCGAGTTTCACGCGCACGGACTCATCGTCGCCAGCCTGTTCGACCACATGCCCGCCGCCATGATGCCCGCGGCACCACAGCGCAATCATCTGCGACACCATTTGGGCCTCACGCTCACGTTTGCGTGCTAGCTCCGGTGTGTCGACTGGGCGCGCCATTAGCTCAGCCTCCCGTGCTCGACCGAAAGCGAGAAATCGGCAAACGCGCAGGTGCTGGCACGGTGGCTCACGAGCACAATGGTCTTGCCGCGGCGCTTGAGCTCGTCGATTGCCTGCATCACGGACGCCTCGTTGAGAGCATCGAGCGCGCTGGTGGGTTCGTCGAGCAAGATGAAGGGTGCGTCGTTGAGGAAGATGCGCGCAAGGCCGATGCGCTGGCGCTCGCCGCCCGAAAGCGAGTCGCCCAGCTCGGCAACGGGCGTGTCGAGTCCCTGCGGCAGACGGTCGATGAGCGTGGTGAGTGAGGCGGAGCGGCAAGCGTCGAGCAGCTCGGCATCGGTGGCGTTGGCGTGCGCGACCAGCAGGTTCTCGCGTACGGTGCCGCAGAACAGATGCGTGTCCTGGGTCATATAGGCCTCGTGGCTGCGCAGGCTCGCCGTGTTGATGTGGCGGGCATCGACGCCGCTCACCGTGATGGTGCCGGCTGCGGGGTCCCAAAAGCGCATGAGCAGCTTAAGCAGCGTCGACTTGCCCGAACCCGAGCGCCCCATGATGCAGGTCATGGTACCGGGCGCAAAGGTGCAGGTCACGTCGTCGAGGATGAGACTCGCAGCGGTGTCGTTCGCGACCTGCTCTGTGGCGCCCGCACCGCCCGCGTCCACGCCGCCCACATAGCTAAAGCTCACATGCTCGGCTGCGGCGCCGGCAAACTCAACGTTCTGTCCATCGGCGACCTCGGCGCACTGGGGCTGCTCGTCGAGCAAATCGAGCACGCGTGCGCCCGAGGCGAGCGTCTCCTGCAGTGAGGCGCCCAGGCGGCTCACGGTCATCACCGAGCCAAACGACGACACAAAGGTAAAGACGGCGACAAACGCTGCGGCAAAGTCAATCGTTCCCGCAGCCACCAGCTGCAGCGCACGCCCGAGCATCACCAGATTAGCCACAAGAATAAGCGCATCGGCTACGGCCTCGCTGACCGCCTGGCGGCGCTTGAGGCGCGCGTCCACGGCGCCGACTTGCTCGGTCAGCTTGCCCAGGGCACGGCTGCGATCGGTGCCACCGGCAAACTGGATGGTCTCGCCCGCGCCGCGCAGACTGTCGAGTACAAAGGCGCCCAGCTTACCGGCGACCTCGCGGCTCTGGCGACCGGTGGTGCCGCATGCCTTGGCCGAGGTCAGGGGCAGCAGCACGCCCAGGACCGCGTAGGCCACGAGCGCGATGCCCGCGAGCTCGGGGCTCACAGCCAGCAAAAAGCCCTCAAACACAACGGTGCAGACCAGAGCTATGGCAATGGGCGAGATGGTGTGCGCGTAGAAGACCTCGAGCAGCTCGATATCCGAGGTGACCAGGCTCACGAGCTCGCCCTTGCCGCGGCCCTCGAGCTTGGCGGGGGCGAGCTGGCGCAGGGCGCCAAACACCAGGTCGCGAATGTGTGCGAGCAGACGGAATGCGATGTAATGGTTGCAGAGCTGCTCGCCGTAGTGGAGCGGCCCGCGCGCGATGCCGCAGGCGGCGCAGGCCGCGCATGCTGCGATAAGACCAAGCCCCAAGGCGTTGCGGCCCAGCGCGGCCATAAGGCCAAGGGCGCCAAAGGCCGGCACGAACGCGGCGGTGAGCATGCCGATGCTGCCCAGCGCGACGGCTAGCACAAGCCAGCCGGCAAGCGGTCGGACGAGCCCCATCATGCGCCACATGATGGACGGCGCCGAGCGACGGGCGCGGCCGGAGTCAGGCGCCGCGGCAGCGGAAGACGAACTAGTACCGTTGAGGCCATCGGCACAGGCGGCGCTGCCGTCAACAGCCTCAACCGCGCCGGCATCCTCAGCATCACCCTCTGCATACGCATATGCCGAGAGCTGCTTCTGGCTGTTCCACATGCGCGCATAGGCGCCCGCGGCGGCCAAGAGCTCGCCGTGAGTCCCGTGCTCGGCAATGCGGCCGCGTTCCAGCACCAGGATCTGATCGGCGTCCACGATCGTCGACAGGCGGTGTGCCACCACAATTACAGTGTGCCCGCCGGCAAGCGACGCGATGACCTCGCCGATCGCGGCCTCGCTTGCGGCATCGACGTTGCTCGTAGCCTCGTCAAACACATAGATCGGCGAGTCGTGCAGCAGGGCGCGGGCCATGCACACGCGCTGGCGCTGGCCGCCCGAAAGGTTGGTGCCACCCTCGTTAATCACCATGTCGAGCCCGCCGTTGGCCCGCACAAAGGCCGCCACGCGCGTGCGGTCGAGCGCGCGCAAAAGCTCGGTGTCGGTGGCGTTGGGCTGGGCGAGCAGCAGGTTGTCGCGCAGGGTGCCGGCAAACAGGTAGCCGTTGGTGGGCACCAGCGTGACGGCGCGCATGAGTGAGGCGGCCGTGACATCGCGCAGCTCGACGCCGCCAATGCGCACGCTGCCGCGGTAGGCGTCCTTGCGACCCGCGATAATCCCCGCGAGCGTGGACTTGCCGCCGCCGCTTTCGCCCACGAGTGCCACGAGCGAGCCGTGCGCAATGGTCGCGCTGGCGCTGTCCAGCACGGTGCGGTCGCCGTAGGCATAGCTCACGCCTGCGAGCTCGATATCGCCGCGACCATCAAGCTCAACATCGCCGCGCTCGGGCTCGGGCGTATCCAAAATGCCAAACATGCGGCGCGAGGCGGCCATGCCGTTCATGGCCGTGTGGAACAGCGATCCCAGGCGGCGCATAGGCAAAAAGAACTCCTGTGACAGAAAGACGATGAGGAAGGCAGCCTCAAAGCCGATCTTGCCCGTGGCGAGCTGCAGTGCGGCCACGATAATGCCGAGCGCGGCGCCCATATAGACGACCAGGTCCATAACGCAAATGGAGCGCAGCTGCATCACCAGCAGGTGCATGGTCGCTGTGCGGAAACGCTCGGACTCGGCGTTGATGCGCTCGTGCCAGCTTCGATCGGCCTGGTAGACCTTAAGGGTGGTGAGACCCTGCACGGCCTCCAGGAACATGCCGCCCAGATCGACATAGCTGCCCCAGTACTCGGCACCGATCTTTTTGGCGTTGCGCATGACCATCATGATGGAGACGGGGATGACCGGAACGCAGGCGAGCAGCAGCGCGGCGGGAAGACCCGCCTGGCCCACGAGCAGTACAAACAGCGTGATGGGTGCCAAGCCGGCAAAGAAGAGCTGCGGCAGGTAACCGCCAAAGTACACCTGGAGCTGCGTGGCACCCTCGACGCTGGTCTGGACGGCCTCGGCGGTGGGGACGGTCTCGGTGTAGGAGGGGCCGAGTGCGGTGAGCTTGTCGTAGACGAGCGAGCGCACGCGGCGGACGGCCTCGAACGCGGCCTTGTCGCCGGCGCGTTGGGCCAGGTAGATGGAGGCGGCGCGCACGATGATGGCGGTGGCGAGCGGCAAGGCTGCCTGTGCGAGGGCATCGACGGCGAGCGCGGCCGAAAGGCCGTCCGTGACGATGCCGCCCAAGATGCGCGCAAGCACCCACATCACCGTGATGTTTGCCATGAGCGCGATCCACTTAAACAGGACGCTTGCCATAATGTAGGGCGTTGCCTGCGGAACCAGGGAGAAGAGCCGCTTCTCGAACATGAAACCTCCTATGCCGTAACGGTGCCGGGCGGGGTCCTCGGCAGCCGCTTAGTTAGCCAAATGTAACTAGAGTAACATCGTGCAGCGGGTAAGTATGCCGAGGGTAATTTTTGGTCGATGAACTGCGTAGAAAGTCCAAAATTGTTGAGTGCGGCGAACTTTGTGGTGGACGGAGTGCGGGCGCAATTCTGATCGTGTGCGGCCTCGCTCCAAAACGTGTACCTCAGCCTCCAAAACCGACAAAAAATGACATGTTTGGAGGCTGACGTACACGTTTGGATAGGGGTGAGGGCGGCGACGGACGAAAGTCACGCCTGTGCCACGTCCGATGTGCTAGCGTTTGGGTGAATAAAACGAGCCCGTGCGGAAAGGATTCGGACCGTATGCAACGTGGAAGTACATCTCCGCTGTCCCGCGAGACCGATGCGCCCGAAACTATCGTCAAGCTGGAGTGCGACATCGATGACGCGTCGCCCGAGGTGCTCGCCTACGCCGCCGACCGCCTGCGCGAGGCCGGCGCCCGCGAGGTGCACTGGCTGCCCCTCTACTGCAAAAAGGGCCGCCCCGGATGGCAGTTGCAGGTGATTTGCTCGCATGAGGATATCGAACGCCTGCAGACGATTATCTTTTTGGAAACCACGACCAACGCCGTTCGTCGCCAGGTGATGGAACGCGTTTGCCTGCCGCGCCGATTCGAGCAGGTGACGACGCCTTGGGGCGAGGTATCCGTTAAGGTGGCGACCCTGCCCGATGGCAGTGAACGTGCGGCTCCCGAGTACGAGGACTGTGCTCGCCTTGCCCGCGAGCATGGCGCGCCGCTCCAACGCGTGATGCAGGCGGCTCAGAGCGCGGCGCTGCGATTTGAGTAACACGGTAGATGGGCTCCACATCCGCCGGACCCCGTATTCAGCCCCCATCAACTCCGCTTCGAAAGGACTCCCCATGAAATCCCTCATCGCCTCCGACATCCATGGCTCGGCATACTGGGCCGAGCGCCTCTGCGCTGCCATCGAATCCGAGCAGCCCGACCGCATCGTGCTGCTGGGCGACCTGCTCTACCACGGCCCGCGTAACGACCTGCCGCGCGACTACGCCCCCAAGCGCGTGATTCCGCTGCTCAACGCCCTGGCCGACCGCATCATCGCGGTGCGCGGCAACTGCGACGCCGAGGTCGACCAGATGGTGCTCGACTTTCCCGTCATGGCCAACTACGCCACGTTGTTCGACGAGGCCGGCCGCGAGCTGTTCTTGACACACGGCCACGTTTTTGGCGCCGGTATGCACAACAGCGTCGACCACGTGCCCGCGCTGCCCGAAGGCTCCGCGCTCGTCTACGGCCACACGCATATCAAGGTTAACGAGGCAAGCGAGGCGCACCCGGGCCTGTGGCTCTTCAACCCCGGCAGCGTGAGCATTCCCAAGGACGGTACACACAGCTACGGCATCTACGAGGGCGGCGCGTTCCGTCACGTGATCCTGGAGGAGGAATAACCATGGCGCAGCACATGGCTCAGCAAAATGCCGAGGGCTCGCGCGACCTGTCCACGCTGGTCGACGCGTCGGCCGAGCTGCAGCATCTGGTGCAGACCATTTGGCGCCTGCGTCAGCCCGACGGCTGCCCGTGGGACCGCGAGCAGACGCACCGCAGCATTGGCAAAAATATGATCGAGGAGGCCTATGAGGCGCTCGACTGCATCGAGGCCGACGATGCCACGCATCTGCGCGAGGAGCTGGGCGACGTGCTCATGCAGGTCGTACTGCATGCGCAGATCGCGGCGGACGCCGGAGAGTTTACGCTGGCCGACGTGGCGCACGATATCGACGCCAAGCTCATCCGTCGCCATCCGCACGTCTTTGGCGATGCGGATGCCGACAGCTCCGACGAGGTGCTCAAGATTTGGGACGAGGTCAAGCTTGCCGAGAAGGCTGCCAAGGACAAGGCTGTGGCGGCGGACGAGGCTGCGCCCGAAGGCCTGCTCGACGGCGTGCCCACGCACCTGCCGGCGCTGATGCAAGCTCAGAAGGTGTCGCGCAAGGCGGCGGCCGTGGGCTTTGAGTGGGAGACGGTCCAGGATGTGTGGGACGAGGTCGCCGAGGAGCGTGCCGAGTTTGAGGCCGAGGAGCCCGGCTCGCCCGAGCGCGAGATGGAGTTTGGCGACCTGCTCTTTGCCCTAGTCAACGTTGCGCGCAAAGAGGGGATTGACGCCGAGAGTGCCCTGCGCGCGAGCACGGCCAAGTTCCGCCGCCGCTGGGCTGCGATGGAGCAGATGGCGGCTGACGCCCACGTGGATCTTGCCGAGCTTTCGACCCACGGCCTTAACGACCTGTGGGATGCCGCAAAGGCGGAGGAGTAAGACTGCGGGAATGACGGGCTGACACGCCTCATCGTTCCCGCTAAATTTTTCGAAAATCAAGTGTATCCCTCGGTTAACTTAGGGCATAATGCAAAAAGTGCGACATGGCTAACTTACGGAGGCGCACCGACGGTGCACGGTCAGCCGGTCGCTTGCATCCACTATGTTTCCAAGTGAGAGGGAGACAACATGAGCGATATTTTGGACGTCTACGGTCGCGAGGTGCTCGACAGCCGCGGCAATCCCACTGTCGAGGTCGAGGTCGTGCTCGAGGACGGTAGCTTTGGCCGCGCAATGGTGCCTTCGGGCGCTTCGACCGGTGCCTTTGAGGCCTGCGAGCTGCGCGATGGCGACAAGGGTCGCTACCTGGGCAAGGGCGTTTCGCAGGCCGTCGAGCACGTCAATAACGAGTGCGCTAACGCCGTCGTGGGCCTCGACGCCTTCGACCAGCGCGCCGTCGATGCCGCGCTGATTGCCGCGGACGGTACCCCCAACAAGACCAATCTCGGTGCCAACGCCATTCTGGGTGTGTCGCTGGCAGTTGCCCGCGCCGCTGCCGAGTCGGCGGGTCTTTCGCTGTACCAGTATCTGGGTGGCGTCAACGCCCACCTGCTGCCCACACCTATGATGAACATTCTCAACGGCGGCGTGCATGCCGACAATAACGTCGACTTCCAGGAGTTCATGATCATGCCGGTGGGCGCCCCGAGCTTTGCCGAGGGCCTGCGTTGGTGCGCCGAGGTCTACCACACCCTCAAGGGCGTGCTGCACGAGGCCGGCCTGGGCGGCGGCGTGGGCGACGAGGGCGGCTTTGCGCCCAACCTCAAGACCAATGCTGAGCCGTTCGAGTACATTACCAAGGCCGTCGAGAAGGCTGGCTTTAAGCCCGGCGTCGACTTCATGTACGCCATGGACCCGGCCTCGACCGAGTTTTACAACGCCGAGACCGGCATGTACGAGCTCAAGGGCGAGGGTGTTGAGTACAAGAGTGCCCAGATGGTCGATTACTGGGAGAAACTCGTCGACACCTATCCCATCATCTCCATCGAGGACGGCATGGCCGAGGAGGACTGGGACGGTTGGGTTGAGCTTACCCGCCGCATTGGCAACAAGGTGCAGCTGGTGGGCGACGACCTGTTCGTCACCAACACCGAGCGCCTCAAGAAGGGCATCGAGCTGGGTGCCGCCAACGCGATCCTGGTCAAGGTCAATCAGATCGGCACGCTCACCGAGTCGCTCGAGGCCATCGAGACCGCCAAGGAGGCCGGTTACGCCTGCATCGTGAGTCACCGCTCCGGCGAGACCGAGGATTCCACGATCGCCGACCTGGTCGTGGGCGTCAATGCCGGCCAGATCAAGTCGGGCGCCCCGTGCCGCAGCGACCGTATCGCCAAGTACAATCAGCTCATCCGCATCGAGGACGAGCTCGAGGGCAGCGCGCGCTACGCCGGTAAGACCGCGTTCTACAACATTCGCTAAGGCAAGTGGTGTTGCGGGGGCGGGGTTGACTCGGCTCCGCCCACTTCTGATGGCCGCCATTGGGCGCTGGGCCGTGTGGCTCAGCGCCTTTTTTATGTCGAGCAAAGGCTGCCGAAGGCGTTGCGCGCGCTCGTGCTATAACTAGAATACTTAGCGCAAACAAACCTCAACCGCACAAGGCGCACATGGATCAGATTTACGACAACAGGTACTATTCCGCCGGTTCGCGTGAGCCGTCGTCCCGTCGCGCACGTACGGTGCAGCTCGGCGGGTCCGCTTACGCCGGCGCCGATCGCTCGGCGCAGCGCCCGACGAGTGCCTCGCGCCCCAGTGCTCAAATGAATACCTCGGCAGACAGCCCGGTGCGCCCGTCGCGCTCGTCGCACGCATCGCGCCCCTCGGCTCAGACGCACGATAGGTCGAGCAGGGCCTCGAGCCGTCTTTCGGGCTCGGACTTTATGCACTACGCCAACGACAACGCGGTGGTCAAGGCGATTTACGACTTTACCCACGGACCCCAGCGCGTACTGTTCATCGGTATCGTCGTGGCGCTGGCACTCGTGAGCCTGTATTTCCCCGTGCGCGACCTGTATGTGGCCAAGCGCTCGAGCGACATCCTGGCCAAGCAGGTCGAGATTCGCGAGCAATACAACGACGAGCTGCAAAAAAGCGTCGACAGACTGCTCTCGGAGGAGGGCATTAAGGATGCGGCGACCGAGGACCTGGGCCTGGTAATGCCCGGCGAGACCAAGATCGACGTGCTGGGCCTGGATGATGATTCGGACTCGTCGTCGAGCAAGAAGTCGTCAAACGCCAAGAAGGCCAGCGAGGTGGCCAAGGAGATCGAGAAAGTCGGCAAGGACGCGCCGTGGTACATTCAGGCGCTCGATATGCTGTTTGGTTTTAACGGCGTCGAGGGCCAGACGGTCGCGTCCAGCGGCGAATAGGCGAGTAGCGCCCGGAGGGGAGCCCGCAATGGCAGATTGCAAACGATATAAGGTGGCGGCGATCGACCTGGGAACGGTGTCGTCGCGACTGGTGTTGGCGCAGGTTGAGGCCGGGGCGATTGTGGAATCGTCCAAGCATACCGAGATTACAGACTTGGGTGAGGGCGTCGACGCGACGGGTCGCTTTTGCGAGGCGGCTGTGGAACGCGTGCTCGCTGCGTGCCGCATGTTCGTGGCCGAGGCGCGCGACTTTGGGGCCGCGTGCATCTGCACCACGTGCACGAGCGCTGCGCGTGATGCGTCCAACGCCGCGCTGCTGTTGGACGGTCTGCGCGAGCTGGGGCTCGAGCCACAGGTGATTCCGGGCGAGGTCGAGGCGCGCCTGACGTTTTTTGGCGTGGCGCACGACTTTGCCGGCGAGCGCATTATCGTTGCCGATTCGGGCGGCGGGTCCACGGAGCTCGCGACGGGCGTGTACGCACCGGAGCGAGGGATCTTTGCGCTGGAGGGCACGCGCTCGCTGGACATTGGATGCCGTCGCGTAACGGAGCGCTTCTTCTCGGCCCTGCCGCCTGCGGACGGTGAACTTGCGGCCGCCGCCGACTGGGCGGGCGAGCAGTTCGCTACCTATTTTGAGGGCCTGCCCAGCAATTTTGAGCGCGCCGAGCGCCTGGTCGCGGTGGGTGGCACCGTCACCACGCTCGTGGCGCTGGTCCACGAGTTGGAGCCGTACGATTCGAGCTTTGTGCACCTGCGCGAGCTTTCGATGGAACAGATTTCGGCCGCTATCGAGCGTATGTCCGCGCTGGACGTGGATGGCATCGCCGCGCTGCCGGGCGTGCAGCCCAAGCGCGCGGGCGTAATCTTGGCCGGCGCCGTGGTGATCCGCGAACTCATGCGAGCCGGTGGTTACCAGACGCTCACCGTAAGCGAGAACAGCCTGCTCGCTGGCATGGCCGCCACCATCAACGAAGTCCTCGACGGCAAAGCCCCCACCATCGCCTGGACCCCAAGCCTCAGCCCCCTCAAATAAGTTGCGGTGAAATACGGACTAAAATCGTCCTTTCAAGGCCCAAACAGTTCCTATTCCACCGCAACTCAATAGTCGGAACTTAGGGACGTTCCTTTTAATATGAGCAGGACATTGTCA
>CABUMZ010000018.1 GCA_902492825.1 uncultured Collinsella sp. | reverse complement strand
TCGATGTAAGAGGGAATGGTGCCGTACGCCTTAATTTCCGCTACCTTGTCGAGCACCCGCTGGTCGGTATCCATCTTCGATGCGGCGGCGATGATGTCCATCGGCCGCGTGGTCGTGATGGGCGGCGCCCTTACCGTGCCCGGTAACGTGAGCGCGGGCGCCGAGGCTAATATGGCGAGCGACCCCGAGGCAGCCGACGCAGTGCTGCGCTCGGGCCGTAAGCTCACCATGGTGGGTCTGGACGTGACGCATCGCGTGGTGCTCACACGCCGCGACATTGCCGGCTGGACGGGCTCGGGCACCATGGCGGGCTGCGCATTTGCGAGCATGGTCGAGCACTACATTGGCTCGTACGAGATGAACGCACCCTACCTGGGTGGTTGTGCGCTGCACGATCCGCTGGCCGTTGCCGTGGCGATCGACCCCACGCTCGTAGGTGCGCTCGGCTGCAACCTGCGTGTTGATCTGCTGGGCGAGTACCGCGGCCGCACCATCTGCGATGAGCGCCGCCTGTCCGATCCGGACAAGAGCGCGCTTGTGGCACTGACCGTGGATGCTCCGCGCTTCCTGTCCGAGTTCAAGACGCGTATGGCCCGTGTCCTTGGCTAAGTTGTCTTTTTGGGACGGGGCTTTTTTGACTGGTATGATTGGTGCGACCATTCGAACCAGCTAAAAGAGCCCCGTCCCAAATTGACTATCGAGAGGATCTGCCATGGAGCGCATCGCCAGCTTTTCCGTTGATCATCTGCTGCTTGAGCCCGGCGTGTATGTGAGCCGCATCGACCGCGATCCGGCGACCGGTGCCGCCGTCACCACGTTTGACCTGCGCCTGACCACGCCCAACAAGGAGCCGGTCATGAACACGGCCGAGTGCCACACCATTGAGCACCTGGGCGCGACGTTCCTTCGCAATCATGCCGAGTGGTCGAGCCGCATTGTCTACTTTGGCCCCATGGGCTGCCGCACGGGCTTTTACCTCGTCGTGTTTGGCGAGGTGACGAGCGAGGAGATTCTGCCGCTCGTGCGTGAGCTGTTCGAGTTTGTCGCCGGCTTTGAGGGCGATGTCCCCGGTGCCGCTCCCGAGGAGTGCGGTAACTACCTGGACCAGAACCTCCCCATGGCAAACTGGCTCGCGCGCCGCTACCTCGACCGCGACCTGGCCGATATCGACGAGAAGCACCTGCACTATCAGCAGGCGTAAGAGCTTTATCGCCCAAAACGCGCGCATTGGGCGCCTTCGCTTATGCGGGGGCGCCTTTTTGTTGATTGGTCGGGGCGAGCGTTCAAAATCGCTCGTGTTTGTTCTAGAATGTTCATATAGTCACATTTACGAACAGGAGTGAACATGCATATCTACTCTGTCAACGATCCCGAGTTCAAATCCTATGGCAACGTTTGGGATGACGTTCCGTCCGAGCTCACGTCGCCCGTGCTCGAGGCGCTCTCAGCCACGCCCATTCCCGAGGGCAGCAAGTACGTAGCAAGCGCGCCGGAGCTCGAGGGCGTCAAAGATGCCGATAAACTGGGCTTTCTCATGTTTGGCGGCCGTCCCTTCCAGCTCGGCTGGTGCAACGGCCACAACACGCAGCTCAACTGCCTGGAGTATCACCGTGTCAGCGAGTTCAACCTGGGCGCGCGCGACTTTATCCTGCTCGTGGCGCATCGCTGGGAGATCGAGGACGGCAAGCTCGACACCGCGTGCGTCAAGGCGTTCCGCGTGCCGGCCGGCAAGGTCGTCGAGGTTTTCAACACCACGCTTCACTACACGCCGTGCATGGTTGACGACGGCGGCTTCCAGGTGATGGTGGCGCTGCCCGCCGGCACCAACGGTCCGCGTCCCGAGGCTGCGGCCGATATGCCCGCGGCCGGCGACAGCTACTGCTACTGGAAGGCCGACAAGTGGGTTCTCTGCCATGCTGACAGCCCCAAGGCTGCCGAGGGCGGCTACGTAGGCCTCATCGGAAAGAACCTCGACATCGCCTGCGACTAGAATCTTCTGCCTCGATTTGTAACATCTAGCGGGCTAAATCGTCTCTACCTGTTACAGATCGAGACAAACTGCAGAGGGCTGCCCGAAAGATCTCAATCTGTAACACCAGGCCCGGTTTTGGCGGCCTAACTGTTACAGATCGAGACAAACCGGGCCCAACCACCACAAAGGTGCCTGTTCCCTTTGTGGTGGTTTGGGCAGGCGGGTATCAGAAAGTGTCAGGCGGGGCGGCTGCCGGGCGCCTGCACGCGAAAAGAAGTATCGACCTGCGTCGTTGCCGTTGACCGACGCGTTGTTTGTAGGGATACTGAGCCTATGACAACAGCGTGCGAAAGGATTGATGCATGGCTTTCCGTAATGACTTCCTGTGGGGCGGCGCGACGGCTGCCAACCAGTGCGAGGGCGCCTACGACGTGGACGGCCGCGGCCTGGCCAACGTGGACGTGGCTCCGCACGGCCCCGAGCGCTATGCGGTGGTCTCCGGCCAGCGCAAGATGCTCGACTTCGAGGACGGCTATTACTATCCCGCGCAGACCGGCATCGATTTCTATCACCACTACAAGGAGGACATCGCCCTCTTTGCCGAGATGGGCTTTAAGACCTTCCGTATGAGCCTGGCTTGGACCCGCATCTTCCCCAACGGCGACGAGACCGAGCCCAACGAGGCTGGCCTGGCCTTCTACGAGGACGTATTCCGCGAGTGTCAGGCGCACGGCATCGAGCCGCTCGTGACCATCACGCACTTCGACTGCCCGATTCACCTCATCAAGGAGTACGGCGGCTGGCGCAACCGCAAGCTCATCGACTTCTACAAGAACCTCGCGACCACGATCTTCACCCGCTACAAGGGCCTGGTGAAGTACTGGCTCACCTTCAACGAGATCAATATGATTCTGCACCTGCCGTTTATGGGTGCCGGCCTGGTCTTTGAGGAGGGCGAGGACAAGGAGGCCGTCGAGTACCTGGCCGCCCACAACGAGCTCGTCGCCAGCGCTTGGGCAACCAAGATCGCTCACGAGATCGACCCCGAGGTCAAGATTGGCTGCATGCTCGCCGCAGGTAGCTACTACCCCTATAGCTGCCGTCCGGGCGATGTGCGCCAGGCGCAGCTCGACAATCAGGACAATTACTTCTTCGTCGACGTTCAGAGCCGTGGCTACTACCCGGCCTATGCCGTCAAGAAGCTCGAGCGTCTGGGCATCGATGTGGGCATGACCGACGAGGACCGCGAGATCCTAGCCGCCAACACCGTCGACTTCATCAGCTTTAGCTACTACAGCACCCGCTGCTCTGCCGGTGCCGACAACCCCGATGTCGAGCGTACCCAGGGCAACGCCTTCGCCGGCGCCAAGAACCCCTACCTGCAGGAGAGCCAGTGGGGTTGGGCCATCGATCCGCTGGGCTTCCGCATCACCCTCAACGACCTGTACGACCGTTATCAGAAGCCGCTGTTTGTGGTTGAGAACGGTCTGGGCGCCAAGGATGTTGTCGAAGAGGACGGTTCCATCAACGACGACTACCGTATCGACTACCTGCGCCAGCATATTGCCGCGATGCGCGACGCGGTGACCGAGGACGGCGTTGACCTGCTGGGCTACACCACCTGGGGCCCGATCGACCTGGTGTCTGCCGGCACGGGCGAGATGTCCAAGCGCTACGGCTTTATCTATGTGGACCGCGACGATGCCGGCAACGGTACCCTCAAGCGTTCCAAGAAGAAGAGCTTTGACTGGTACAAGCACGTCATTGAAACGAATGGTGAGGACCTGTCCTAAGGAAGCTGAGACACTCAACCTTATAGTCTCCTAACCAAGGCGCCCGGCGAGTATGTGCTCGCCGGGCGCCTTGCCGTCTGCGGATTTTGGGACATGCGGCCCGCTTTTTCGACCCATCTGTCGGTACACTAAAAGCACTATGGGTACCCGCGAGCGACATATCGGCCACGCGGCCGCCCGGACCGCACCGGCTGCGGATCCCAGGGGCGGCAGGCTCTTCGCCATGCCGAGATTCCTTGTTGGCATAACACATCAGGTGTACCGCCACCGCGTCTTTGCTATCGCCGGCGCCATCACCGCGCTGTTCCTCATGCTTTTGGCAGTCTTGCCGGCGCTGTTCGCCTTCGACCCCAAACTTTCTAACGCCGTGCCCGCCTATAGCGAGGTGTCCGAAGAGGTCGTGGATGCGCTCGCCCACTCGAGCTCTCTCCCGCTGCTTGTCGCCGCAATTATATTTTCGATCTGGGGCGTATCGGTCTATATGCGCTGTTTGGACTATGTGCTGCGCCGCCGCCTTGTTGCCGTCGCCACCATCTGCGCCCTGTGGATGATCGAAGTCATTCTCAAGTACAAGTCGTTCACGCCGTTCTATGCCACCGTGCTGTGGTACCTGTACTACGTGCCCATGACACTCATTCCGCTGCTCTACCAGTTGTGTGGTCTGCGCCTTGCGGGCCTGGAGCAACACCGCCTGGGTCGCCGCTACTGCGCTGCGCTGTGGATTGTGGCTATCCTGCTTATCGGATTTGTGCTCACCAACGATTTTCACCAGCAGGTCTTCCACTTTGACCGTACAAGCGACACCTGGAGCAACGATTACACGTACGGCTGGGGTTATTTCGCCGTCCTCGTGTGGACGGCCTTTAACTTTGTGGCCTTTTTTATCCTGGTGGGCCGGTCCTCGTCCTTTCGCATCCAACGTTTCTCGGGCACGGCGGCGCTCGTGCTGCTGGGCGGCGCGTTCTTTGCCATCTCATATGCGTTGCGCGTGCCCTGGGCATGGAGGCTCAACTTCTCGCTCATCTATTGCGTCTTGTGCGTGGCGGCGATGGAAATCTGTCTCGATTGCGGTGTCATTCCGTCATATCACGACATCGCCGGCATTTTCGACACCTTGCCGCTTGACCTCAAAGTTCTAACGCGCGACCTGCAGGAAGTCTATGCCACGCCAGTGTCAAAGCCAATGCCGGTAGGCGTGCGCGAGGAGTTGCGGACCCAGGCGCACGGCCGCGCCCATGCCTTTGCCGTGGCGTCCGATCCCGATGTGATGTACCGTGCCTTTCCACTGCTGGGCGGATCGGCCCTGCTTGCCCAAGACGTGTCGGATCTCAACGAGCTTAACCGTGAACTGGCACATCGTCGCATGGAGCTGCAGCGTCAAAACGAGCTGCTCGCCGCCGACTACGACCTTAAGACGCACCTGGCAGACCAAGAGGCCGAGACCTTGCTGGTCCAAGACGTGGACCAGGCGCTTGCCCGCGCGCTCGAAGGGATGTACGACCTGCTGAGCTCGCTACCGCCGTTGACCGATGAATCGTCTTCGCACGAGTGTTACCGCATGCTGCAGCGCGCCAAGATGCTCGTCGCCTATTGCAAGCGCAAGGGGTCGCTCACGTTGGCACAGCACGGGGAGAGCGGTTTTGATCGCGACCGCATTCAGCTCATTGCCAACGAGCTCGCAAGCGACCTGCGCACCATCGATATCGATTGCGCCTCGATTATCGCCATACGGCGCCCGATGCACGCCAGTACGGTAAGCGCCCTGTACGACTGCGTGTATGACTTTGCGTTTTTTGCCTACACCACCGACCATCCGGCGCTTATGTATCACTTGGGCGATCATGACCGATGCAGTGTCGAGCTGCGTGCCGCGCTTTTTTCCAACGATGATGCAGATCTTTCGCAGACGCCCGCTGCGCAAGAGCTCGAAAGCGCTCTGCAAGGGCGCAACGTGGCATACCGCCTTGAGGGCGAGCCCGGCCAGCTGCGCATGATCGTCTTGATGCCGAGGGCGGGTGAGTGACGATGCAGATTTCGCTCATTCTTCCCCAAATCGTTGCGCTCGATGTTGTCTTTGCCCTGGCTGCGTGTCTGCAGACGATCCACGTCCTGCTCATCGCATCGCGCCGCTCGTCCTATAACCGTAAGGTGATTTGTGCCTACGAGGCGAGCCTTGTGCTTCACCTAATTATTTCGGCGCTCATCTTGTTCGCGTCGTCTGGCTCATATCTGGTGGCGCCGCTTGACGTTTGCGCCAGGGCAATGGGCGGAGCGTTGTGGCTCAATGCCGTGATCTTTGCCTACGGCATGGTGCTTATGGTGCACTATCGTCGCCCCGTCATGCTGGCCGAACTGTTGCTCGTTGCCGCCGTGACACCGCCGGTGGTGCTTGCCATGGGCTCGGCGTGGACCACGGTCCTTATCGCAGAGGGAGCGTTTTTCCTGTTCCGCTCCATTGCGGCGCTCTTGATGGATGTCCGCAACCGCCAGGAGGATATCACCGCGTTCTCGACGATCGAAACCATCAACGTGATTCCCGTGGGCATCCTGTATCTGGACCCGAGGGGCCGTCCGCTGCTCATGAACCGCTGCATGCGAAAAAACCTGGTGGAGCTTCATATGCCCACCGACCTAGGCGATATGAGCGGTACATGGAACGACCTGCGCAAACTCAGCATGCAAATGCCCGAAAGCAGCCAGAACCGCGTGCGGATTAATCTGGACCGCTTTGGTGAGGCGCGGGCGGTGGTCGAGGTTTCTCCCGCCGAGATTCGCTTGTTTGTGCACGATGACGTTATGGTTTCGGGCCGCCTCTTCGAGCGCATTATCGGCCTGGATGTAACAGAGTATGCGCATGCTCATGATCGCCTAGCGCAAGCCAACCACCTGCTTGAGCTTGCGGGCCAAGGGCTCCAAGCCCAGATCGAAGAAGTCAAAAAAGTTGCTGACAATGCGGCCTATCTGCGTATGCGCGCTCGCGTGCACGACGTGATCGGGCAGCGCCTGTCCATTCTCCATCGTTATCTGGAGGAAGGGCGCCTGGATGACGAGTCACTCGAACAGATCGACCCGCTGCTGCGCTCAATCGCTGCCGATCTGCGCAGCGGGGGCGACACCGAACCGGCAGAGCAATTGGGCGATATCGTCCATGCCTTTGGCCTGGTGAGTGTGCAGATCGATGTGGAGGGCGAGCTGCCAAGCGACGCGCGTGTCGCCGCCGCATTTTTGCAGATTATCCGCGAGGCCTCGACCAATGCCACCAAGCATGCACAGGCGCATCGGGTCCACGTGCGTCTGTGGCAGGAGACGTCGGAAGACGGTGCTGTTGCGCGGATGACCGTTTCTAACGACGGCGCGCCTGCACCCGTATCGTATCGCGAGGGAACGGGTATCCCAGGTATGAGGCATGTCGCACAGAATCTGGGCGGCAGCCTGGAAGTCCACACCGCCCCGCCCTTCACGCTTACGGTGTCCATCCCGCTCGCCTCCAACGCCACGGTCCAAAGGAGAAGTTCATGATCCGCGTCCTTATAGTCGAAGACCAGGCCATCCTGCGCGAGAGCCTGGCGCGCTCCGTTGGCGACCAGCCCGATATGACCGTTGTTTCCGCCATTGCCGATGCTTCCGAGGCCTTGGGTGTCGCGCTCAAGGAGCGCCCGGACATGATACTGATGGACGTATGTACCGAGCATGATTCCAACGGCATCGTGGCGGCGGCGCGCATCAAAGAACAACTGCCCGAGTGCCGCGTCATTATCATGACGGGTATGCCCGAAATCACCTTTGTGGACCAGGCGCGCGAGGCGGGCGTCGACAGCTTTGTGTACAAGAACGTCGGTATCGACGAGCTATTCGCCGTGATGCGCTCCACGCTGGCGGGTTACTGCACGTTTCCCAAGCCGCCCGAGAGCATCTTCTCGGGCACGGCGGCCCTCGACGATGTCGAGCTGTCGATCTTGCGCCTTGCCTGCGAGGGTAAAAGCCGCCGCGAGATCGCGGCCGAGCTGTTTATGAGCGAGGGCACCATCAAACGCCGCATCTCGGAGATTCTCAATAAGACCGGCTACGACAACATCATGCGCTTGGCCGTGCGCGCAGTAACGGAGGGCAGCATCGTTCCCAACATGGAGCGCTAGCGCTCGTTACGCATCGGCATAAAGCGGCGGGGCCGCAGGATCAACTCCTGCGGCCCCGCCTGGTGTGCGCGGATGTGTCCGCCAATCCGCGGCTGTCGTGGTCTGCCGCTACGCGATGGTCGCGGTGTAGGAGGCGACGTCCTCGTAGGAATCGGTCAGGTAGGCGTCGATGCCGATGGTCGTATTGACGAGGTCATCAAGGCTATCGAGCGTGCCCTTCGAGAAGGTGAATTCCTCGGTGGCGTTGGTACCGGGCATCAGGTGAGCCGAGAACCAGGGTTCCTTCATGGTGCCGTTGACGTTGGTCTTGCCGGAAGGAGCGTAGAAGGTCAGGTCCTTGTCGCTCTTGTTGGTGATGTTGACGACAAAGCCGATGTCGCCCCAGTCGTCCTTGAACTTCTCGGTGATGGTGATGGTGCACAGGTCGTCATCGGCGACGGTGACGGCGGGGGAGATTTCGATGCTCTGGACGTCGTCATCTTCGACGGCCTCATCGATCTCTTCTTCCTTCTCGGCCGCCTCGCGATCCTTCTTCACCGTACCGGACAGATCCTTGTCGGACTTGGTAAAGACAAGATTGCCGTCATCTTCTTCGAGGATGAGTTTGCCGTCCTTGAGCTTCATGTCGTGCGACTCATCTTCGGCGGTGATGGTTACGGTGGCGGCGTCCTTTGCCTCCCATTTAAGGTCGACGACTTCAAGGAACAGGTCGAGGGCGCCTGTACCGTCCTCATCGAGAATCAGGACGCAGTGGACACCCCAATCCTCGAGCATCTTCATGTACTCATCGGTCAGCTCTTCGCCATCCACGGTTCCACCCGAGAGTTCCCAGCTGCCGACGAAGTTGGCCTTGGGGTCTTTGCCGCCGCTGCTGCAGCCCGTCAGGGCAAAGGCGAGCGCCAGGACGCATGTCAGAAATGCGAGTACGGACTTTTTGAACGTTGTCTTCATGGTGTCCTCCTTCTTGTGTGAAAACCCATAGAAGCAAATGCGGGGGTGGCGGATCCCCCGCCAATTACCAGATAGAGGGGCTAGGGCCGGGGCGTTCCGCAGTTGCTGCAGAACTTGCCGCCGTTTTCGCTGCCGCAGTTGGGGCAGAACCACTTGGCCGGTGCCGGGGCGGGTGCGGGACTACCGCACTCGGAGCAGAACTTGCCGGTGTTGGTGGCGCCGCAGCTGCAGGTCCATGCGCCGGTCGCAGGTGCGGCAGCGGGTGCCGGTGCGGGAGTCGGAGCCGGCTGCGGGGCAGCCTGCTGCTGTGCCTGGCCGGCGGCGAACAGCTGGCTGGCGTTCATGCCGCCCATGCCACCTGCCATGCCCATGCCCATAAAGCCTGCCATCGCGCCGTTGGGGTTGGCGGCTGCCGCGCGCATTGCGTCGCTCTGGGCGCTGGCAATGTTGGCGGCTGCCATGGTGGGATCGCGCATGACCGCGGCTTTCTGCAGCTCCTTGATCATCTGCTCGTCTTCTTGCGAGGCGGCGATGGAGTTGACGCCAAAGCTCACAATCTCGACACCACGCAGGTCGCGCCAGTCGGCAGAGAGGACCTCGTTGAGCGCACGGGCGAGCTCGGTGGTGTGGCCGGGGATGGCGCTGTAGCGGATGCCCATCTCCGAGATCTTGGCAAAGGCGGGCTGCAGGGCGGTGAGCAGCTCGGACTTAAGCTGGCTGTCGATCTTGTCGCGCGTGTAGCTATCGGTCACGTTGCCGCATACGTTGGTGTAGAACAGCAGCGGGTTGGTGATGCGGTACGAATACTCGCCGTTGCAGCGCACGGAGATGTCAACGTCCAAGCCGATGTTGTTATCGACCACGCGGAAGGGCACGGGCGAGGCGGTGCCGTACTTGTTGCCGATGATCTCCTTGGTGTTGATGAAGTAGACGCGCTGGTCCTTGCCCGCGTCGCCGCCAAAGGTAAAGCGGCTGCCGATATTGGCGAAGGTCTCCTTGATGGAATCGCCCAGGTTGCCGCTAAAGACGCTCGGCTCGCTGCCGGTGTCAAAGACAAACTCGCCAGGCTCCAGCGCGACCTCGATGATCTTGCCGTTTTGCACCACGAGCATGCCCTGTCCGTCGTTGACGGCGATGACGGAGCCGTTGGAGATGACGTTGTCCTCGCCGCGCGTGTTGGAGCTGCGGCCGCCGGTACGTTTGCTGCCCTTGCAGGCCAAGACGTCAGCAGGCATCGATTCGCAGTAGATAAATTCCTTCCACTGGTCGGCCATGACGCCGCCGGCAGCTCCCAATCCAGCTTTCAAGAGTCCCATGGTGATCTTCCTTTCTCGTCAAAGGCTGGGTGGTATTGGTCGGATTGCTTAGTCGTCCTTGTCGTCTTTCATGACAACGGTGGTCTCGGTGTGGCTGAAGGTGTCGTGCTTCTCGGTCAGGTCGAGCTCGCCACAATACTCATCGGCATGGGTTGCTTCGTTGGCCGTCTTGAGCTGGCCTACCAGTAGCACGTCTCCGATAATCACGATGATCAGCGGCGCGATGATGTTGATGAGGATGCCCTCGATATCAAAGGTGAGGTAGTCCGGATCGAAGGCGTTCTCTCCCATAAAGAGGATCTGGGAGAGGATAAATCCGATCACAAAGAACAGCACCGAGGCAATAGCGAGCTTGGGCTTGGAGCAGGGGAGCTCGCCGACCAAGCGGCCGGTCTGGCCGTTCATGGCAAACAGGTAGCTCTTGCCGTTCCACGAGGTGGAAAGCATCCAGACGGGGAACAGGGCGTAGTCGCTGTCTTCCCAGGTGTAGTCGAGCTGCTTGCTTTCGACCGTGGCATCGTCGTATTCATCGACGACGGTCTCGCGCAGGGCCGAGATCGTGCTTTCTTCCATGCGGCGCTCGGCGCGCGCCTTGCAGGTCTCGCAGTCCTCGTCGTAACGGTTGGCGATGTAGCCGGGCATATATGCGACCGAGAACGGACGCAGTGCGTCGTAGTCAAACGGCTCGATGGCGTCCATGTGGCCGTCGGGCATCTTGGACGATCCGTCGACGGGCACGCGCTTAAACGAGATATTGCCCTTGCGATAGGCATCGTAGTGGTCGGTGGTCGTGACGGTGCGGTCGGATTCCTCGGTCACGGTCTCGTTGGTCGCGTCAAAGTGCACTTCGCCGTCAACGCGGGCGCCGTAGAGCCAAAACGGCACGTAGACACCTTGGACCTCGTCGATGTGGTTGCCGGTGACAAAGCTCTTGGGCAGCAAGATCTTGCCCTTGTAGTGTTCCTTGAGTGCGGCCGTGACGTCATCGCGCCCGAGCTTAAACGGAATCACCAGGTCGGGCGAGAAGTCGCCAGAGAGCTGGCCGGGCGCCACGGCGGAGTTGCCGCAGTACGGGCAGGTGGTGACGGCGACGGTGCCGTCGGACACGAGCTCGGCGCCGCACGACGAGCAGATGTAGCCGGCGTTTTGGGCGAGCTCCTGCACCGCGTCGTCGGCGACGGGCTTGGGCGTTGCGGCTGCTGCATCGGCTTTGGCATCTGCCTTGTCCTGGCGCTCGCGATAGAGGGCCTCGACTTCTTCGACTTCAAAACGAGAATCGCAGTAGTCGCAGACGAGCTTTTGCTCGGCACTGGCAAAGTGAAGGGGGCCGCCACACGCGGGGCATTGATAGTTGACGCTCTCGAAGGCCATGATCGGTCCTTTCGCTGCCGGAGGCTATGCGCCGATGGCGCCGCCGCAGTATTCGCAGCGCCCGCTGGCATCGGGAATGGTGGTGGCTCCGCAGAAGGGGCAGGTCACCGCGGTCTTGGGGGCCTTGGCGGCCACGACGCTGTCGCGCGTCTCCTGGCGCAGCTGCGCCAGCGCATCGCGGACTTCGGTTGCCTGGCGCTTGGCCTCGCGATATTCGATGGAGCCGCGCTGATCGATGGTGGAGTCGTTCACGCGCAGGTTGATCTCGGTAAAGTACGGCGTGTTGACGTGGATGGTCAGATTAAAGTCATAATCCAGGTCGTAGCGCGGCGGGTTGTAGCTCTCGCGCTCGCCGTCCTTGGTCTCGCGATAGATCTCGGTGCGCTGCTCGTCGATATCCATATCGCAGCCGAGTACCTGAGAGAACTCGATGATGTCGGGATTGGCGTCGCGCCAGCGGCTCTGCGAAGTGATGATCAGCAGGCCCGCGTCCTCATCGAGCATAATATTGGTGCGCCCGGCAGAAAGCGTGCGCGTGGGGTTGAACGAGGCCAGGCGCTCGGCGTTGGCCTCGCGGTAGGCGAGTTGCTCGCGGATGTCGTCCGCGGTGCTGGAGCGATAGCCGTGAAAGTAGGGGGAGAGCTTGCCGGCGCACTCTTTGCACAGGTAGCCTTCATTGATTTTTGTCTTACCTAGAAGTCCCAGCTCGGTACCGCAAATCGCGCACTCTTTCTTCTCGAACATCTTGTCAAAGAAGCCCATGGCTGCCTCCCATCAACTGGTAGCGTGTGTCACTTTTGATGATGGGGGAGTGCGCGAGCTCTCACGATACCCAGACGGCTCAACGAGTCTCCCCAAGTGGGACACATGGCCCATTTTCCCGACTAGTCATCGGGGGCACTTTTGTTGAGGGCGGTTTGGGCCGGATTGGAAGCACTTCGGGCATTGCGTGTGTATCAGGACCCGTTCTCCATTAAAATGGTTTTCCGGACATCTAACCGGCTGGGGGTTACCATGAGGGACCTGGGAGACACAACCGCATACCTGCGCCGGGGCATACGGGAGATTCTGTGCCTGGCGCTTTTCGTTTTTACGTTTTTGGCTGTCGAGTACCTCTTTGATGTGCGCGTCGCCGAGTTTGTACCGTCGAATGAGGTTGTCATTTACGAGAGCATCGTCATTGGTGCGAGCGTGATCGGCTTTTTCGTGCGCCCTCTTCTGTACTATCGTCGCCCTCAGGCGATTGCTGCGACGAGTGACATCACAGGCGTGCTGTTGGTGTCGGCATTGCTGCTGATGATTATGGCGGTGCAGTTCCAAGTGGTGATCGCCGGGGGCTTGGTTGCCTGTTGCGCTCTGGGCTACTGCGGATCGACCGCCCATGCCAACTTTGCGCGTCGTTTTGCGCGGACCCCTTGCCTGGCGCGTGCCGCGGCGCTTTCCTATGCTGCCGGCATTCTGGTTCAGGTGCTCAACCATATGGTAATGCCCGCGGGAATTCCGCAACAATTTGTGCTGATTGCCTGCGCGATTGCGCAGGTAGGGCTGCTCCATGCCGCCCGGCGAGCCAAGCTGCGCGACGAGGCTGCGCCCGAGTTTGAGGCTGAGATTGCCGAGCTATCGGTCGATGCGTCGGAATATGGCGCCAAGTGGCAGGAAGCCCCCGAGGCAAAGGCGGCTTTTCATGCCGCCGTGGTGCGTCTGACGGTGGCGACCGCCTGCCTCACGGGCGTATTCGCCGCTCTCAATGCGGGGCTTACGACCTCGCATGCCGCCGGCGCTATCGACTTGGGTGACTGGCCGCGCCTGTTGCTCATCTTGAGCGTCCTTGCCGCCGGCGTCTTGTATGACCTGCACGGACGCTCGTACATGAACATCATCATGACGTGTGCCGCCATGCTGTCCACACTCTCGTTCTTTCTGCTTATCACCGATGCTAATGGCGGTAATGTACTTGCCGCCACGATGATTTTCTACCTGGGCTCGGGCTTTTTCGTGGTGTTCTTTACCGCGAAGTTCGCTGCCGTTTCGATGTATGCCCGCTGGGCGTATCTGTGGCCATGCATGGGTCGCGTCATCAACAATATCTGCACGCTGCTGGTGACGGCGCCGGCGGTGGCGATTATCTCGAGCCAAAACGTGCTGACGGCAGTTGCCGTGGTGCTTGTGCTGTTTGTGGGCATTGCGATTTCGCTGCTGGGACAGTTTGGGCAAGGCGCCGACGGTTCGGCATCGCGCGGGGGGGGTGGCGTTTGCCGTCGATGACCTTGGCGAGATCCATGCGCCCGAACGGGCCGATACGGTGCCGCCGGAGGCTCCGGAGCTGTCGTTTAACGAGCGTCTTGAGGGCTTTGTCGCCGCCTTTGGCCTTACCAAGCGCGAGCGCGATGTCCTGGAGGCCCTGGTTGCATCGGACGACAGCGTGCAGGATGTGGCGGCGTCGCTCTTCCTTTCGCGCTCCACGCTCTACCGCCATATCGCCTCGATTAACAAAAAGGTTGAAGTGACGTCACGCGTGGCGCTCATCAACTACTTCTGGTCCTGGACGCCCCAAGACTAGCAACCGGGCAAACGCCAAAACCGCCACAAAGGGGACAGACACCTTTGTGGCGGTTTGGAGGCAGGCAGCCCAATCCCGCCGGTTTGTCTCGATCTGTAACAGTTGCTCAGCAAAACCGAGCCCAGATGTTACAGATTGAGATATTTCGGCGCGACCGCTGCATTTGTCTCAATCTGTAACAGGTAGAGGCGATTTTGCCGGCTAAGTGTTACAGATTGAGACGTTGGGGATGCAGCGCCGTGCTAACCGTCACCTTTAATGGTGGTTTTCGGTCGCCGGCTTGGTAAAGCGTGTCGGCGCGGCACCCCAAGCATCCTTGACGGTGGCGCCAGTGGAGCTACAGCAGCTCGCCGTGGCGGGCGATATAGCAATGCTTGGCAAGCTGCGTGAGCGCGATGTAGGCGGCGACGATACCAACGAGCAGCGCAAAGAAGCTCGCGGGCAATGCCATGAGCCCCAGGGCATCGGCGATGGGGCTTGCCGGCAGCCAAGTGACGAGTGTCAGGCCCAGCACGGTGAGTACGCACAGCGCTGGCGCGGCGTGGTCACGCGGGCTCGGCAGATGCGGAGAACGCAGCATGTGGATCACGAGCGTCTGCGACCACATGGACTCGACGAACCAGCCGCTCTGGAAGAGCGCTGCAAAGGCCGCCATGCCGGCGGCATCGCCTGCGCAGACAAGCTCGGACCAGGTTGAGCCCACAGCGGCGGGGCACACGACAAAGAAGAGCGCGGCAAAGGTGGCAATGTCAAAGAGTGAGCTCACGGGGCCCAGCTCGAGCATAAAGCCCTTGATGGACGCGGCGTCCCAGGCGCGCGGACGGGCGGTCCAGGTGTCGTCGACCGTGTCCCACGGCAGCGCGATGCACACGATCTCGTAGACAAGCGACAGCAACACCAACTGCAGGGCGCTCATGGGCAAAAACGGCAAGAACAGGCTCGCGACGGTGACGGAGAGCACGTTGCCAAAGTTGGAGCTCACCGTGGTCTTGAGGTACTTGAGCAGGTTGCCATAGGTGCGGCGGCCCTCGATAATGCCGCGCTCGAGCACGCCCAGGTCCTTCTGAAGCAAGATGATATCGGCGGATTCCTTGGCAATGTCGACGGCCGAATCGACCGAGATGCCGCAGTCGCTCGCGCGCATGGCGGCGGCGTCGTTGATGCCATCGCCCATAAAGCCCACGGTATGTCCGAGCAGCTCACGCATGACGCGTACCAGGCGTGCCTTCTGCAGTGGCGAGAGCTTGGCAAAGAGATGCGTCTCCTGGGCGCGGGCGGCCAGCTCGGCGTCGTCGAATGCGTCGATTTGGGAGCCCAGCAGCACGTTGGTGGCATCGATGCCAAGCTGCTCGCAGACCGTGGCGGCGACACGGTCGTTGTCGCCGGTCAGGACCTTGACCGCCACGCCCTTGGCCTCGAGGGTGGCGACGGCGCCCGCGGCACTTGCCTTGGGCGGGTCGAGGAAGGCCAAAAAGCCCATCAGCACCATGTCGTGCTCGTCGGCGATGCCAAACTCGCCTACGGTGCGGGGGTTGGTCTTTTGCGCCACGGCGATGACGCGCAGGCCTTCGGCATTGAGGGACGAAACCTGCTTGCGGATCTTTGCCATGCGCTCATCGGTGAGCGGCTGGGCATGGCCGTCAACTTCTACATAAGAGCAGACCTCGAGCATTTCCTCGGCGGCGCCCTTAGTGACCATCTGCGTCTTGCCCTGTTCGTCGGCGACCACCACGCTCAGGCGGCGGCGCGAAAAATCGAAGGGAACCTCGTCGACCTTGGTGTAGCACCTGCGTAGGGCCTGGCCCAGCGTGGCGTCGGGGGTGGCGCTTGCAGACGTGACGTCGGCGCGATCGATGACGGCCAGATCGATGAGGTTCTTGAGGTCGGTCTGGAAATAGCTGTTAAGGAAGGCGTGGCGCAGCACGCGCGCGTCCTTGCTACCGTCGGTGTTGAGATAGCGCTCCAGCACGATGCGGTCCTCGGTGAGCGTGCCAGTTTTGTCGCAGCACAGTACGTCCATGGCGCCCAGGTTTTGGATAGCGGGCAGCTCCTTGACGATGACCTGGCGGCGCGCGAGGTCCTTGGCACCTTGCGACAGGCTGGTGGTGACGATGACGGGGAGCATCTGCGGGGTGATGCCCACGGCCACGCTCGTCGCAAACAGCAGCGCGTCGATGGGGCTGCCCTTGGTGACGGCGTTGATGATAAAGACGGCGGGGGCCATGACGAGCATAAGGCGTACCAGCAGCATCGAGACGCTCGAGACGCCGCGGTCAAAGGCGCTCTTCTCGCCGCGGCCGTCGAGCATCTTGGCGATGCCGCCCAGGTAGGTGTCCGAACCCGTGGCCACGACGACGGCCATCGCGGTGCCGTTTTGCACGGAGGTGCCGGTGAAGACGGTGTTCTTGCAGGCGGAGAGGGGCAGCGCCATGCCGTCGGCGTCCTCTATGATCGCCACTGACGAGGTCTTCTCGACGGCCTCGCTTTCACCGGTCAGGGCGGACTCGATCACAAACAGGTCGCGTGCGGTGACGATGCGCGCGTCGGCCGGGACCATGTCGCCGGCGGAGAGGCGAATCATGTCGCCGGGCACCAGCTCGTCAAAGGGGATCTCGATGCGCTCACTGTCGCGCAGGGCGGTGCAGGTGTTGGAGACCAGGTCTTTAAGGGCTTCGGCTGCGTTGCCGCTGCGTGCTTCCTGGATAAACTTCATGCCACCCGATACCAGCAGCATGACGCCGATGACGATGACCGTGGAGGGGTCGCGCTGGGGCTCGGGCACGGCGATGACGTCGATATAGAGCGAGACCAGGGCGAGTGCGGCGAGGATACCGGCAAAGGGGTCGATGAACGCGTCGGCCAGGCGGCGGAAAAATGTCTTGGCGTGAGCCTCGATGGCGTTGGCGCCGTATGCGTCCAAGCGCTCCTCGGCCTGGTCGGCAGTGAGGCCGTCGGCTGTGGCGTCGAGTAGGGTTAGGGTGTCCTTGGCGTCATGCGTGACAGCAAAGACGGTGTTTTTGCTAAGGCCGGCGTGGGCGGCGGGACGCGCCGTGTGGCGGCGCTTGGAGATTGCTTCGAGCACTGTGGCCGTTTTGAGCATCAGCATAGGGTCCTCCTTGTTGAAGGGAGTTAGCGTACGTGTCGTATTTGCTTCAAAAAACCTAGATGTCGCTCACGTCATGCTCGCGAATCCCCGTAAAGAGGACGGGCGGCTTTGTGGTGAGTTTTACGGTGCTCGTGCTCGTGAATGAGTGCCAACGATCGGCTACTGGCGTTTATGCGAACGGGGAATCCTCGCGGCGTGCCGAGGGCGACATGCAGGTTTTTCGACTATGACTGCCTTTCATGGCACACCTCCTTAAGGCCGGGCGCAGTGCGCTCCAGGTACCTTGTACCCGTTTCAATCCGCCCGTATTTTTGACGAGGGGATTTACCGTGTCAACCCCATGCAAGCTTTCTTCATTTTGCGTCACCGTCGCCGGCGAACGGTTGATTTTCGCCTGTAAACGGTAGTTAAGTTCAGATTAAATCAAATAGCATCAAGAATGGTCAAACTTGATTAACAGCAAAACCACAAGGTAGATGGCCATTTGCAGTGAAAAACTCTGACACAATGAGAAAAAGAATGAAAAATACTGATTGAAAATGAACTTACGTGGCAGTAATCTACATGTCACAGGGTAAGCCCCGGCGCGCAGGCTGCGGCCCTTATCGAATTACGGATATAGATCAGGTGCTCGAACGAGCAGAAACGATCAAGGACGAAGGTAAAGGACGTAGAAGCATGAAGCTTGCAACTCGTATCAACTCCTATTTTCGCGATGGCGACAAGAATCTTGATCGCGTGTTCGCGGAGTTCCAGAGCGTGGGCCTCACGCACGTCGACCTCAACTACCCCGAGCACTGCACAGGTGTCACGGCGGAGGACATGGCCGCCAAGCTCGCAGCTCACGAACTGCAGCTGAACGGCTGCGCGCTGCGCTTCCGCAACGCGTTCCTCAACGGTGACCTGGGCAATGCCGATGATGCCCTTGCCGCGGAAGCCCTTGAGCTCTGCTACGAGGCGTGCGACTACTGCCGCACTGCCGGTGGCAACACGGTGACCATCTGGCTCGGCCACGACGGTTTCGACTACAGCTTCCAGATCGCCTATGCTCGCGTCTTCGACCAGCTCGTAGCCGCATTCCAGAAGGTCTGCGATTATGCGCCCGACCTCAAGATCTCGATCGAGTACAAACCCTACGAGGAGCGCGCGTACGCGTTCATCGACTCCATGGGCATGACCGGCATGATCCTCAACGCTGCAGACCGCCCGAACCTGGGCGTCACGCTGGACTACTGCCACATGCTCATGAAGCACGAGAACCCCGCCATGGCCGTCGACCTGTTCGGCCGCGAGGGCAAGCTCTACGGCATTCACCTAAACGACGGCAACGGTCGCTTCGATGATGGCCTTATGATTGGTACGTCCACGCCGGTGAAGACCCTCGAGTTCCTCTACTACGTGAAGAAGCACGGGTACGACAGCGCGATCTACTTCGACACGTTCCCGGTCATCGAACCCGCTGCCGGCGAGGCTACGCAGAACGACCAGATGATTCATCTGCTCAACGATGCAATCGAGACCGTAGGCATGGAGAAGATCCAATCCGTTATCGATGCAAACGACGCGATTAAGGCAGCCGAGCTTGTCCGCGAGCTCTTCTGCGCAATGGGGAGGTAACCAATGAAACGCGACTGGAACGCGATGGCTCAGGGGATTCTGGACGCCGTCGGTGGTCCCGAGAACATCTCGGGAATGACGCACTGCGCGACGCGCCTGCGCCTCAATCTCAAGGACGACGCGGCTTGTGACGACGCTGCGGTCAAGGAAGTCGAAGGCGTTGTGAACACGCTGAACAAGGCTGGTCAGTACCAGGTTCTCATCGGCACTGAGGTCCCGAAGCTGTACGAGAAGTTTGAGCCGCTGGTCAAGGGCTCGGGCGCGGAGATCTCCGCTGCTACCAAGGACGAGGGCGAGAGCATCGTCAGCCAGGTCTTCTCCGCGATCTCCGGCATCTTTGCCCCGCTGCTGCCCGCGATGGCCGGCTCCGGTATCCTGCGCGGCTTTGTCATCCTGGCCGCCCAGCTCGGCATCATTGCCGAGGGCTCGGGCACCTACACCATCCTGTACACCTTGGCCATGAGCGTGTTCTACTTCTTGCCGGTGCTTCTTGGCTTCTCGGCCGGTAAGCGCTTCGGTGCCAGCCCCTACCTGTCGGCACTCATCTGCGCCTGCCTGCTGTACCCGGACTTTATCGCTCTTATGGGCGACACGGGCAACGGGGCCATGACCGACCTGTTCGGCATCCCCGTAGTGCTTATGAGCTACAACTCCACGGTTATCCCGGCGATTCTCGCCTCCTGGGCCTATTCGTTCCTGTATAAGTGGCTCGATGAGCACGTCTCCGAGATGCTCAAGCTCGTCGTGCTGCCCGCCGTGTCCCTGCTCGTGATGGTTCCCCTCACCATGATCGTGATCGGCCCGCTGGGCGTGTACGCCGGCGAGGGCATCGGCTTCGTGGTCAACTGGCTCATCGAGCGCAGCTCCGTGCTTGCCGGCATCCTGGTCGGCGGCGGTTGGTCGGTGCTCGTGTCCATGGGTATCCACTGGGCCGTGAACCCCATCATGATCAACAACATCGCCACGGTTGGTTACGACTACATCTGCCCGTTCACCTTCGCCTGCAACTTCGGCGTGATCGGCTGCGCCCTGGGCGTGTTCCTGAAGGCCCGCGACCAGAAGCTCAGGACCTTCTCCATGACCGGTGTTATCTCCATCGCCCTGTCCGCCATCATCGAGCCCACCCTGTTCGGTATGCTCGTGCAGAACAAGAAGCTGTGGCTCGCCCAGATCATCGGCGGTGCCGCTGGCGGCG